>JBLIFE010000192.1:0-5211 GCA_047633515.1 Paracoccaceae bacterium
AGCGGGCGCGGCTACGGTATGGATACCTTGTTGGGGGTTCTGGCACATTCGGCTCTGGCGATAGGTCTTGTGGCCGTGTCGTTCCTGCAAGGGGTCCGGATCGACATAATGGCCTATCTGTTTGGCGATATTCTGGCGGTCGGCAAGGTGGATCTGGCGGTTATCTGGGGTGGGGCGGTGCTTGTGCTTGGGTTGGTGAGCTGGCGTTGGTCGGCTCTGCTCACGGCCACGCTTAACCGGGATCTGGCCTATGCCAGCGGTATCGATCCCAACCGTGAGCAACTTGTTCTGACAGTTGCTTTGGCCTTGGTGGTTGCGGTCGCCATTAAGGTCGTCGGGGTTTTGTTGATTGCCGCGATGCTGATTATTCCGGCGGCTGCCGCGCGGCCCTTTGCGCGCACGCCCGAGCAGATGGCAGTTATTGCAACGGTCATCGCGGCGCTTTCGGCGTTGGGGGGGCTGCAATTGTCGTATCGTTTTGACACGCCCACCGGCCCGACAATCGTCTGTCTGGCGGCCGCGATGTTTTTTCTGTCAAGTATGGGCGGTGTGATCCGCACCCGGTTGATGGCCTGAAAAACCCCTGCCAGCAGCCCTTTGGGGGCGGTGGCAGGGCAGGAGGATCAGATGGTCTGGTCGTAGTCACCCACCGCAGGCTCGGTACGGATCGTGGCATCAAGGTCGGCAAAGATCGCACGCATCTCGGCGTCGCTCTCGGGGCTTTCGCAGACCACCACAAGGTTCGGCGTGTTCGAGGACGCCCGAACAAGGCCCCACGCGCCGTTTTCAAGGATCACCCGGGCGCCGTTTACCGTTACGACCTGCACGATTTTGCGACCTGCGATATCCCCGCCGGCCTCGTGGCGCGCCACCAGTTTTGCGACAATACGCTCCAGCACGTCGTACTTTTCAAGATCCGAGCAATACGGAGACATGGTCGGTGTGGCGAATGTCTGGGGCAGTGCGCGGCGCAGGTCCGACATGGATTTGTCGGGGTTCCTGTCCATCAATTTGCAGATCTCGACAGCGACACGCATGCCGCAATCGTATCCACGCCCGATGGGTTCGGCGAGGAAATAGTGACCCGACTTTTCGAAACCGGCCAGCGCACCCAGTTCTTTGACACGGCGTTTCATGTGACTGTGCCCGGTTTTCCAGTAATCGGCGGTCACGCCGTTCGCCCTGAGTACAGGGTCAGAGGCGAACAACCCGGTGGATTTGACATCTGCCACAAAGGTTGCGTTGGGATAGATCCCCGACAGGTCGCGGGCCATGATGACCCCGACCTTATCGGCAAAAATCTCTTCGCCCTCGTCATCGACCACGCCGCAGCGATCTCCGTCGCCATCAAAGCCAAGCGCGAAATCAGCACCCGAGGCCCGCACGCTGTCGGCCATATCATGCAGCATTTCAAGGGCTTCTGGATTGGGGTTGTAGTGCGGGAATGTGTAGTCAAGCGTGTTGTGGCTTTCGACAACCTCGACGCCGATACGCTCGAATATCTTGGGTGCAAAGGCCGCAGCCGTACCGTTGCCGGTGGCGCATACGACCTTGAGTTTGCGGGTCATTTTGAAATCCCCGCACAGATCGTCGATATAGGCGTCCATGACCCCATCCACGAATTCATAGGCGCCACCGGGACGGGCGATGCCGCGCCCCTCAAGCACGATATCGCGCAATTCCGACATCTCGTCGGGGCCGTGGGTCAAGGGCCGCTCAAAGCCCATCTTGACGCCTGTCCAACCGTTTGGATTGTGGCTTGCTGTCACCATGGCAACGGCTGGAACATCCAGATGGAACTGGCTGAAATAGGCCATCGGCGACACTGCGGGGCCGATATCCTTGACCGTGATACCAGCCTGCATCAGGCCCAGCATCAGAGCGTTCTTGATCGACAGCGAATAGTCGCGGTAATCGTTTGCCACCGCGATCACGGGCGCGATCCCGCGGGCGTGCATCTGTGTGCCAAGTCCAAGGCCAAGTGCGGTAATCCCGGGCAGGTTGATCTCGTCGGGGTATTTCCAGCGCGCGTCATATTCGCGAAAACCGGTTGGAGTGATCATGGCATCGCGCAGAAAGGACCAGGTATTTTGCAAAACGATAGGGGAGGGTTTTTTCACGGCAGGCTCGCTTTCGGTGTTGGGCGACTACAATCTGATTGGGTTCTGTTTAGCCAAAGTGTCGAAAGCCATCAATTGTCGCAAAAGCATAGGCATCTGGTCCAACGGGATCATGTTTGGTCCATCCGAGGGGGCGGTATCGGGTGCTTCGTGGGTTTCGATGAACACGGCCGCAATACCCAGCGACACGGCCGCACGGGCCATAACGGGCGCAAATTCGCGCTGTCCGCCACTTGAGCCGCCCAAACCTCCGGGTTGCTGGACCGAGTGGGTGGCATCCATCACGACCGGATAGCCGGTTTTGACCATCTGTGGCAGCGCGCGCATATCGGTCACCAGAGTGTTGTAACCAAACGAGGTTCCACGCTCTGTGAGCAGAATTCTTTTGTTTCCGGTGCTTTCGATCTTGGCGATGACATTGGGCATGTCCCAAGGGGCAAGAAACTGTCCCTTTTTGACATTCACGACGGCACCTGTCTCGCCGGCCGCCACAAGCAGGTCTGTCTGGCGACACAAGAACGCGGGTATCTGCAAAATATCGACTGCTTGTGCTGCCAGGGCACAGTGCTCGGGGGCGTGGACATCCGTCAGAACCGGGCAGCCTACCTGAGCGCGCACCTCGGCCAGCACCTGTAGCCCTGCGTCGATCCCCAAACCGCGTTGGCCCGATACAGAGGTCCGGTTGGCCTTGTCATAGCTGGCCTTGAACACATATTGGGCACCGACTGCTGCGCAGGCCTCGGCCATCCGGTGTGCGATGGTTAGGGCGTGATCAAGGGATTCAAGCTGACAGGGCCCTGCAATTAATGTCAGTGGCCGGTCGTTGCCAACCGTTAATGCGCCGATTGTGATGTCCTGCATGGTGAAAACTATCCCTGACCGAATGTACAATGGCCCCGCCGACAGATCGGAGATGACCGTGAGCCTTCAGCCATAATGCGCGTGGCCTAATTGGTAAAGTCCGGGGTTGCAAACGCGTAAATCCGGACTTTTTTAGGTTAACTGGCGAAGCTCACCACCAACGTCATCCCAAGCACGATTGCAATCCACATCACCATTGCACCTGTGGGCCAGACCCGTGCCATGCGTCCCTCGGGACCATATGAATGATAGAGCCCGTCAATGACGTGGCCCAGCTTGCGCAACCAAAAGGCTCTAAATCCGTTGCTTGTTCTTGCCACGACCTGTCCCACGCCAGTGATGATCCACGGGAACAACCGGCGATAGATCCAGTCGGTGTCGAGGGTGATCCCGCGTGTTTCGGTGGGATAGAGACCCGCACGCACCAACACTCCAAAGGCCAGCAAGGCAAACGCCAAAAGTTGCAACTGCGCCACGACGTGGCCTGTCGTATAAGGGTGGGCATCCACCGCATAAGGTAACAGTGCATAAAGAGGCACGGGAAAGACACCGATCAAAATGCACAACAGGGCCGTGATCCCCATCGCCAGCTGCATGTGCATCGGCGCCTCTGCGGGCCGCTTGCCGCTGTCGCGCGAAAAGAAGGCAGCATAGGGGACTCGGATGCTTGAATGTGCCAGCGCACCGACCGAGGCAAAGATCAGGATCGCCCAGATGACCGGATAATGCTGTGCGGCGGCTTCATCAAGGATCAGCGACTTTGTCACAAACCCCGAGAAAAACGGCACCGCCGAAATAGAGGCCGCCCCGACAAGGCAGAACAGCGTCGTGCGCGGCATCGTCCGGTAAAGCCCTCCCAGTTCAGAGGCCTTGGAAGTGCCGGTTCTGAAAAGGACTGCACCGACAGTCATAAACAGCAACGCCTTGTAGAGGATACTGGCAAAGGCATGGGAGGCAGTCCCGTTCAGCGCCATTTCGGTGCCGATCCCGACCCCGACGACCATAAACCCGAGTTGGCTGTTCAGGCTATAGGCCAGCACGCGGCGTAGATCGTTCTCGATCAGGGCAAAAAAGATCGGAACAACGGCCATGACCGCGCCGACATAAATCAGGATCTCGGTTCCGGCAAAGCCTCGTGCTAAAGCGTAAACCGCCAGTTTTGTGGTGAACGCCGACAGGATAACCGTGCCCGTTACCGTGGCTGCCGGATAACTGTCCTGAAGCCAGTTGTTCAGCAGCGGGAACGCACATTTAATGCCGAAGCTGAGCAGCATCAGCCACGTTGCCAGTGATCCAAGCGTCATCCGGTCAAATGCAAGGCTACCGGTCTCGCTATAAAACAGGGCCGTTCCAGCGAGCAGGATCACACCGGAGCTGATTTGTACGATCAGATACCGCATGCCTGTGTGGTAAGCGCCCTCTGTCCGGCGTGCCCAGATCAGAAAGACCGAGGCGAGCGCCGTGCCCTCCCAATAGAAAAAGAGCGTGATCAGATCGCCTGCAAAAACCGCACCGATGGCAGAGCCCGCATAAAGCAGGGCGGCCACTTGCTGGACCGTGTCGCGCACATGCCACGCATAAAGATTGCCCAGAAAAGCCGCGAGGCAAAACATCAACGCGAACACGCGGCTCAGCTTGTCAACGCGCATCATGTCCAGCGTCAGGCCGAAAAACGGGGTCTGTGCGAAGTTGCCCAGTGGCAGGGTCAAAACCTGCACGGCAGCCGCGGCGGGCAGAAGCAGCAAAAGGGCTCCACGCGGCTTGCCTTGTGGCAGGATCAGCAGAACAAGCGCACCGATCAAAAAGATAAAGGACGTCGGGAGCAGGTCAAGCGCCATTGTGGTTCACCTTTTCCAGCTGGTCTGCGGGGTAGTCTTCGTTATCGACACTTTTGTCGCCGTAATACCCCTCGGGACGCTTCAGCAGGCTGCGCGCCGCTTTGGCGACAAAGATCATGACGGTAAACATCACCAGCCCAAAGGCACCGTACACTCCGGGGAGGTACTCGACAGCGAAATGACCATACTTGTCATAAGTAAAGTCCAGCCCGAACAAAAGAACGCAAAGCCCTGCCAAGCCCTGGAAAATTTGTTTAGGGCGACCGGGTTGATCGACTTGATGGAACAGCCGTCCCAGAAAGGGATACCCCGAGGGGTCTTCAGGGGCGGTCTTGGGGGCAGGTGTGTGCGTATCCATCAGCCTCTCCTCAATTTGCTGCTACGATCGGGGC
>JBLIFE010000193.1:0-5196 GCA_047633515.1 Paracoccaceae bacterium
TGGTCGACCCCCCCCAAGCGTTCCAATAGACAGTCTGTCCACGAGCCTCGGCGGTGACCGCAGGCCAATCGGCGGGCACCGGATCCGCAAACGCAGGCGTCAATTGTGCAACGCCCGACAGCGCGATCATTGCTGCACTAAAAAGCAGTTTTTTCATTTTGGTTCCTGTGGTCGTAAAGTTGATGTCATGACGGGTCGGGAAAAACCCGACGCGCCAGAAGAATACGCGAAAAGGCCGTGACAAAGCACAAGGCTCCGAAAACCCACGCCATCGGCGCGAAATGCTGCGGCAAAAGGCACAGGGCAACAAAGAAGACGATGGTTTCCGTGCCTTCCAGTAACCCGCCGGTGAAATAAAGCGATTTCACGCCGCGCGCATCGCTTTTCATCTGTTTTTTCTCGGCCAGTATCGCAAAGCCCAAAAAACTGGTTCCGTTGAAGTAGAAACTGGTAAGCAAGAACGCACCAGCCGCACCATTTGCCGCCGGATCAGACAACACAAAAGCCAGTGGAACCGCCCCGTAAAACAGGAAATCCGCCGCAATATCAAGATATCCACCAAAGTCGGTCTTACGAGTGGCGCGCGCCACCGCTCCGTCCAACCCGTCTGCAATGCGGCTGGCCAGCAACGGCACCAAAGCCGCCATCGCAAACCCCAGACCGATCAACAGCGCCGAAAAAAGACCCAGCACAAGACCGGCAAGCGTTACTGCATTTGCCGTGACCGACCGACGCGCAAGCGCCGCACCTGCCCGGTTCAACGTCGGGTCGATAATCTTACGGGCCAACCCGTCCAGCATTGCGCACTCCTCATGTGGTTTGTCGCAGCTTTTGTTTGGACTGCGCCGGGGTGCATTGCAATTCGCCCAACGCGATTGTGAGCAACATGTCACCCCGCAGCAAGACATAGCCATCCGGTGTCAATCCGACATTAGCCCCTCAAATACATCCTCGGCGGCCTCAAGCGCCCCCTCAAGAAATCCACCAAATTCGGAAGCCATCTCGGTTGAACCAAGCCTCAATCGCCCCTGCCACAGCCCGCTGAGGCTGCGCGCACGGCCATAGGCGGGGTGGCCTGCGGCGGGCAGGTGATCGGCAAGCGTTGCAATATCGGCCTCTTGTGCCCAGTCCTGAAACAGCAGCTTTTGCGGCGATGCCGCCGCCGGCCCGAACAATCGCTCGAGTTGCGCAATGGCAAGGGGGGGCAATTCATCGGCATGGGCCTGCCGGACCTCCGCCGGAACACCGACAAACCCGAACAGGGCAAACCCCTTGCCACCCGCCGCCGACGCATCATGAAGTTCGACCATCGGGCCGAACTGGCTCATGGCATCGCCCGACAGACCTGCGTGCCGCCAGAACGGGGTGTCATAGACAGCTACAAATTTTGCCTGCCCCGCCATCCATGTCGGTATGCCCGCCATCGCAGCCATCGCCGGATCCGGCAGAGGCGGGCTGAAAGCAATCCGCACCTGCGCTATTCTTGGCGGCAATGCCAGCACGGCGCGGCGGGCAATAATGGCCTCGTCACTACCTTGTGCGGTGATATGCAAAGCACCACCCTCTTGTTTGATGGCCGAAACACGCCGTCCGGAATGCACGCAGGTCGTCGGTAAGGCCGCCAACAACCCCGACACCAATCCGGTCATGCCCCCGTCAATGCGCAACGCGCCTTGCATGGATGCTCCTGCGCCTGCGCGGCGCACGTGGCCGGCCCGATCCTCAACAACAGCTGCCCCCTCAAAGGCCTGCTCGAACGCCTTTAGGCCAAACCGCGCAATCAATGACGCGATGCGCGGTTGCCCCGGCCAAAACCACGCAGGGCCAAGATCGAAATCCGCCGCACCAACACGCGTCGAGGATATCCGCCCCCCGAACTGCGCCCGCGCCTCGAGCACTTGAAAATCCACCCCGGCGCAATGCAACATTTCAGCCAGCGCCAGCCCCGACAGCCCGCCCCCGACAATCACAACATCGGTTTTCATCGTGCGGAAATCTGAACCGGTACCAGCGGCGGTGTGGCAAGGTGATCGCTTTTGACCCAGATCCGTGCACCGTCCGGCCCCGATTTGGCGCGCAAAGTATGCCCGACCGGCAAGCGCAGCCATGAGTCCGTTTCGAAAGGCTCGCCGTTCTCGACAAAGCCACCTGCCAGAACCAGCAGTTCAAGCCCCTTGTGCCCCTCGACAACGATATCCGCATCCGCATCCCACAACTCGATACGCACATCTTCGCGGGCATCGTGGTGCAGCGGGATCACTCCGACACCCGGCCTGTCAGTCAGCGCAACAGACGCTTGGGCATGCGTGTCGATTGTCACGGCAACACGGTCGTCGGGGTCGAATTGCCACAATTTGACAAGGATCGTCGCCCCCTGCGTGGCGCGCGGCGTATGCGAGGATTGCGGCGGATTGCGCACATAAGTACCGACCGGAAAGTCGCCGTGTTCATCCTGAAACACACCCTCAAGGACCAGATATTCCTCTCCGCCCGAATGCACATGCGCCGAAAACGCGCTTCCCGGTGCATAGCGCACAATAGAGGTCGCCCGCGCGACCTCTGCGCCGATGCGGTCAAGCATGCGGCGATCCACCCCCGGCATCGGCGAGGCGACCCAAGGTATCCGGGCCGCGTGCACAACGGCACGCACCGTAAAGTCAGCGTTTATCTGCATCTTCAGGTTCCCTTGCCAAACGGTCCGGTTGACCCGACGGGTTGCGTCGGGTCAACCGGTAGATATTGCAGCCATCCACGCCCGCGTTAGCGCGAAATTTACGACTCGCGGGCGGGCGCGATCTTGTCTTGGGTTTTCGTATCGAAATCACTGGCATCATGACGCTCGTGCAGCTGCGTTTCAGGCTCTCCGGCTGTCCGGTTCACCATCCGTCCGCGTTTGACCGCAGGGCGGGCGTCGATCTCTTTGGCCCAGCGCTGCACGTTGGTGTAGCTTTCCACGTCCAGAAACGTGCCGGCATTGTATTGACGCCCTAGCGCCAATTGCCCGTACCAAGCCCAGATCGCCATATCCGCAATCGTGTAATCGTCGCCACCGATGTAGCGATGGACAGCTAGGTCACGCTCAAGAACATCAAGCTGACGCTTGGTCTCCATGGCGAACCGGTCGATGCAATATTCGATCTTTTCGGGCGCATAGGCGTAAAAATGGCCAAAGCCACCGCCCAGATACGGCGCACTGCCCATCTGCCAGAACAGCCACGAGAGGCATTCGGTGCGCGCGGTCAGTTCTTTTGGCAAGAAGGCATCAAACTTTTCGGCAAGATACAGCAGGATCGCACCGGATTCGAACACCCGCATCGGAGTTGGCGTGCTGCGGTCCACCAAGGCCGGAATCTTGGAATTCGGGTTAATGTCGACAAAACCGCTGCCAAACTGGTCACCGTCACCGATCCGGATCAGATATGCGTCATATTCCGCCTCCTTGATACCCAGCGCCAGCAACTCCTCAAGCATCACGGTAACCTTGACGCCGTTCGGGGTGCCCATCGAATAAAGCTGCAGCGGATGCTCCCCGACAGGCAATTGCTTGTCATGGGTGGCCCCCGCGACGGGGCGGTTGATTTTGGCAAAGGCCCCACCATTTTCGGCGTCCCAGGTCCAGACTTCGGGCGGGGTATAGGAAGAGTTCTGTGTCATGCGCTCGCTCTTGCAATTAAAGTTTCCACAATGGACCTACAGCATTGGCCAGCAATTTGCACGGGCCAGCAAGTCGCTGAAACGCGGTCTCGCGCAAACGTGCAGGCGCCGACCGCGGCACGCGCACCGACCAGGTCATAGAAAATGCACCTGATTGCAGTTGTTCGCATGGCCCTTCCGGCGCATAAACGAAGGATACTCGCACCATAATCCGTCACTGCGTAATAATGTCGTGGTATCCCAAGCCATAATTTTCGAGGACTTCAGATGAAAAAAATTGTTCTGACCGGGGCCGCCGGGCGGCTTGGATCCTACCTCAGAGAGCCTTTGTCACAAATGGCTGACACCTTGATCAGCACCGACATTGTTGATGATTTCGGCACGCTCTATCCCGGTGAGCAATACGTCTATGCGGACCTGACCGACTACCCCGCGCTGCACAAGCTGCTGGAGGGGGCCGATATGGTCGTTCACTTTGGCGCGCTGTGCGACGAAGCTCCATTCGAGCAAATTTTGGGGCCCAATATCGTCGGGGCCTATAACATCTGGGAAGCGGCTTACCAGACCGGTGTGCGGCGTGTGGTCTACGCAAGTTCGATCCACGCTGTTGGGATGCATGCCAAAACCGACTTTATCGGCACCGATGCCCCGCACCGGCCCGATACTTTTTACGGGCTTGCCAAGTGCTTTGCCGAAGACCTTGCCAGCCTATATTGGGACAAACGACAGGTCGAGAGCGTGTGTTTGCGCATTCTGTCATGCGCGCAGGTCAACAATGCCCGCGCGCTGGGGTCTTGGCTGTCGTATGACGACCTGATCCGGCTGGTGCGTTCGGCGATCACAACACCGGTCACGGGATTCAGCGTTGTTTACGGCGTTTCTGCGAACGACCGCGCACCGGTGGATAACGCGCGCGCCAGTTTCCTTGGCTACCGGCCGCAGGACAACGCCGAACAATTTGCCGACAAAGTGCTGGCCGACGCCCCGCCGATGGACCTAGCCGACCCCGGCAACATGTGCCACGGCGGCCCGTTCGCCTCTGTCGCATTGGGCAACAGCGGCGTGGCGGGGATGAACATTGTCAATGACCGCAAAAAAACCTGAAACCCGTCAGTAATCAGACACCAGCAGGTGCACGGGTGCGGTGTCTTCAACGATATCCGAGAACCGCCCGATCGGCATCTCGAAAACATTGTCGGTGCGGTCGTCATTCACCGTAGAGACTTCACCGATCAGGCAATCGCCCCCTTCGGACCAGAAGGCATGCCAGATCCCGGGCATCAAGGTCACGCTCTGGCCGGGCGTCAGGCGCAGCTTTCCGCCCGCGCGAAGCGTCACAGGCATCCCGTCACTCGGAACCGTCACGTCACTGTCTCGGTCGATACCGCCTGCGGCATCGGGCGCAAACAGCTCGATAATCAGATCGCCGCCCCCGCGGTTGATAATATCCTCTGCCTTGAGATTGTGCCGGTGCATCGGGGATAGCTGGTTTTGCCGCGTGATCATGATTTTTTCGGCATAAAGCATACCCCGCCCCGCGCT
>JBLIFE010000194.1:0-5163 GCA_047633515.1 Paracoccaceae bacterium
CCGCCCAAGGCCTGCGCCTCGCCGCTCAACGCGCTGACTGCGTCAGCGATTGTAGAGGGACGCTCTATATCGAATGCATACATGTGTTTACTCCTGTCACGCGTTGTTCATGGCCGACCACACACGGTGCGGGGTCACTGGCATGTCAATATGGGTGATGTTCTTGCCGCCTGATTGCATCGCATCAATGACCGCGTTGACAATGGTAGGAGGCGAGCCGATCGCACCTGCTTCACCGCAGCCTTTTACACCAAGCGGATTGTGGGTGCATGCGTTCCCCAGAGAATGGTCAACCGTATAGAAAGGCAGGTCTTCGGCGCGTGGCATGGTGTAATCCATGTAGGACGCTGTAAGAAGCTGACCGTTTTCATCATAGGTCGTATTCTCAAGCAGCGCTTGACCGATGCCTTGACCCAAACCGCCATGCACCTGACCGGTCACGATCATTGGGTTAATGATGTTGCCAAAGTCGTCGACGGCTGTGAAACGCTCGACCGTGACTTTGCCGGTTTCGGGGTCAAGTTCGACCTCGCAGCAATAGGCCCCCGACGGATAGGTAAAGTTGGCCGGATCATAGAAGGCCGTTTCCTCAAGCCCGGGCTCGATCTTATCAATCGGGAAATCGTGTGGGATGTACGCCTTTAGGGCAACATCGCCAAAGCTGACCGATTTGTTGGTTCCCGCAACACTGAAGGTCCCGTCGGTGAAATCGACATCGCTTTCCGCAGCTTCCAGCATATGCGCTGCAATTTTGGTGGCTTTTGCGATGATCTTTTCCGTCGCACGAACAATGGCCGATCCGCAGACCGCAAGCGAACGCGACCCGTAGGTGCCCATCCCGAAGGGGATTTTGGACGTATCGCCATGAACGATATCAATGCTTTGCGCATCAATTCCCAGCATCTCGGCGACCACCTGAGGAAAGGCGGTTTCATGGCCCTGTCCGTGGCTGTGGGCGCCCACCATCACAGACAGATTGCCGGTTGCATTCACACGCACGGTGGCTGCGTCATACAGACCAACCCGCGATCCCAGAATGCCGACAAGGTTCGACGGCGCGATACCGCATGCCTCGATATAGGCATTCACGCCAAAACCGCGCAAAAGGCCCTTTGCTTCGGACGCCTTGCGACGGGCGGCAAAGCCTGCCACGTCGGCAATGTCCTCCATCCGGTCCATCAGAGCATCGTAATTGCCGCTGTCGTATTCAAGCCCGGCCGCGCTGGCAAACGGGTATTGATCCGGTTTGATAAAGTTCTGGCGGCGCAGCTCGACAGGGTCGCGACCCAATTCCCGCGCGGCTTTGTCAATCACGCGCTCGATGGAGTAGGTGGCTTCGGGCCGGCCTGCCCCGCGATAGGCATCAACGGGGGCAGTGTTGGTGAATACCGCCTTTACGTTCACATAGACGTTCGGAACAGTGTAATTTCCAGCCATCAACGTCCCGTGCAGGAATGTCGGTGTCGCGGTCGAAAAGTTCGACAGATAGGCACCGACGTTGGCCATGGTTTCGGTACGGAACGCAAGAAAGTTACCGTCCGCATCCAGCGCAAGTTCGATTTTAGTGACATGGTCGCGGCCGTGGGCATCGGTCAGGAACGACTCCGAGCGATCAGCGGTCCATTTGACCGGACGGCCCAGCTTTTTTGCAGCAGCCAACACCAAAGCTTCTTCGCCGTAGTGATAAATCTTGGAGCCGAACCCGCCGCCCACATCGGGGGCAATAACTGTCAGCTTGTTCTCGGGGATGCCCAACACAAACGCCGAGATCAACAGCCGCGTCAGATGCGGGTTTTGCGAGGTCGTGTGCAGGATATACTCGCCGCTGGATTTGTTGTACTGCGCCAGCGAACAGCGCGGCTCCATCGCGTTTGGCACGAGCCGGTTGTTGACCAGATCCAATGTCGTGACGTGATGCGCGCCCTTGATTGCGGCATCTGTCGCTGCGCGGTTATCTTCGATCCAGCCCCAGTCAAAGCACTGGTTCGTGCCGATCTCGTCGTGCACAAAGTTCGATCCCGACAGGGCATCAGCCATATTCACAACGGCAGGCAACTCTTCGATGTCCGCCTGAATCGCTTCGGCGGCATTTCTGGCTTGCTCAACCGTCTCGGCAATCACCGCAGCATAGGCATCGCCCACATGGCGGACTTTGCCGTGGGCCAGAACAGGGCGCTTGGGCTCTTTCATCGGCTCGCCATCGCGCGAATTGATCAACCAGCCAGCAGGGTTTCCGCCCACTTCGGTAAAATCCTCGCCGGTAAAAATCGCCAGAACGCCGGGCATGCCTGCCGCAGTGCTTGTGTCGATGCTTTTGATAATACCGTTGGCCACGTTCGAGCGCGCAAACACCGCGGCAGTCTGGCCAAACAGTTTGATATCATCGGTATACTGACCGTCTCCGGTCAGGAAACGGACGTCTTCGCGGCGCAAAGTCGACGCCCCAATTCCACTATCCTTCGGCATAAAATATCCTCCCTTAAGGTCTTGTTATTCGGCAGCGATGGCAGAGACGTCTTGTCCGGACGCCGCCATGATGGCTTTGACGATGTTGTGGTAGCCCGTGCAGCGGCAAATGTTACCCTCAAGGTGTATGCGCACTTCAGCCACGGTCGGCTTCGGGTTCTCTTTCAACAACGCAGCGGTCGTCATCACCATGCCGGGTGTGCAAAATCCGCACTGAAGGCCGTGATGATCCTGAAACGCCTGCTGGATCACATTCAACGAGCCGTCACTGTTGGCTTGCCCCTCGATCGTCGAGACCTGCGCCCCGTCGGCTTCAAGCGCGAACATCGCGCATGATTTTACAGCCCGCCCGTCGACATGCACCACACAGGCACCACACTGGGACGTGTCGCACCCGACATGCGTGCCTGTCATCTGCAAGTCTTCGCGCAAATATGTAGATAGCAACGTGTTGCCCGCGACGTCTCCGGAAACGGTTCTCCCGTTTATGGTCATCGATACTTTGGTCATGTGTATCCTCCCTTATGGACAGTATTTTTTGTTCAAGTTGGCTTTTCGCGCGCAAGCCGTTTGAAATATCTGTTTTGCGATGTGCTGCAATCGGCCCAATTTGTATTTTCGGTAAAGAGCACCCTAACTGCGTTTGAGAACTTTTCAACGAATTGATGGGCTTTCTTTGTGGCAAAGACATTCAGGGCCGACCTGCCTTGCAGCGCCGGCTGGCCACCGGGCTTTGCCTGCGACATATGGCAAAGCCCGCAACCCCGTCTTTGTCTTCTCCAGACAGTGCAGCCAGACAAGACCGGCTGGCGACGCGCGCCCTGTCACGACAATTACCAGCGAAATCAAAGTCATGCACCTAACCGGAAGCTTCGGAGCGAACGACGGATCGGCCCAGAGACAAACAACCTATGCGCAGTGATCGCCATGCAACGCAGCATCAAACCGTGAGGCCGCACGCGGGCGCCCAATCCGGCGGGCGCGTTGCCGATCCGGTGGCTCACCCGTTCCCGAATCCACTCAGCACACTGGTGAGGTTTTGCCCCAATTCTTCGCACAGATAGCCTCCCTCCTGCACAAAAACTGTTGGCACGCCAAGGCCCGCAAGCGTAGCACCGATGCGTGCAAATCCGGGTGTGGTTATGGCAAAACCCTTGAAAGGGTCGCCAATGTAGGCGTCAAGCCCAAGCGCGATTACCAAAGCGTCGGCACCAAAGGCGCGCACCCGGGTCAGCGCGACCTCTAACGTCGCAAGAAAATCGGTGTCATTGGTGCCGCGTGCAAGTGGCAGGTTAAGATTATAGCCCCGCCCGGCCCCCGCCCCGCGTTCATGGGCATGCCCCCAGAAGAAGGGATAGAACCCCGCAGGATCGGCATGCACCGAAACTGTCAAAACATCATCGCGGTGATAGAAAATCCCCTGTGTCCCATTGCCGTGATGCACATCGACATCCAGAATCGCCGGCCGTAAGCCACTTGCGCGCAAGCGCTCTGCCGAGATGGCAGAGTTGTTGAGAAAGCAGAACCCGCCCGCAAGATCGCCAAAGGCGTGATGACCAGGAGGGCGCGACAGGACATAACTCGCGGCCGTGCCGCTCAAAAGCGCATCGGCACCGGCCACGGCCGACTGGGCGGACCAATAGGCGGCCTCCCACGTTCCGGACGCGATCGGACAGGCGCTATCGGCTTGATGAAACCCGGCCTGACCTACCGCAGAGTCCGGATAACTGTCGGTGCGGTTGGTGGGATGGATATTGGGGATCACTTCGTCACCGGCACCCTCAATTTGCTCCCAACGCTGGTAAATTGTCTGCAAAAAGATCAGATATTCTGGCGAGTGAATCGCGGCGACCGGACCAAGACCGGCATCCCGCGGAGCCTCGAACACGCAACCTGCGGCCTGTGCGCCAGCACGAAGGACCTTGATTCGCTCAGGTTGTTCGGGATTGGGCAACAGCTTGCCGTTCGCCATGAAATGCTTGGGGTTGTGGGTCCATTGGCGCTCGTCAAAGATGGCTTTCATATCTCACCTTTCAGGGCATCCTCCCCGGATTTTTTGCATACTATCTTTGCTGCATTGCAGCGCCCGTCCGTCGCCAACAGGCGAACATATAGGCCTGTGTTGCCGTCCTGTCGTTCCTTTTCAGGCCCAAGGCCGTTAGCTATGATTGACTGCAGTGTCACTGCGTTGACCTGTCGACCGGGCTGTGGTTTCGCCGGGGTCGTCTTGCCACGGTCTTTTCTTCGTTGGCAGCATCATGTTGCTGTTGCGCGGAAAGTCCACTTATTCAGGCTGTTCAGATTTCCCGAACCACATCTGGGAGTAAAGAGTTTCTCCCGTTTTATAAGGTGCGCTGACACCCTTTCGTAGTACCACCCCTTACTTTCGAGGGGGATTACCGGATTACCTCGCATGCTTTCGCTCTTTATCGAAGCTTAGACTCAGGTTTCCAGTGCAACACTCACGTCCCAAGGGGCATAGGATGTTGCGATGGACAGACGATACAAACACCTCAATGGCGAGGAACGTGGCGTGATCTTTGCGGAGCATCGAAGGGGGGTCAGCCTGCGGGCCATCGGATCGCTTCCTGGTCGTTGTGCGAGCACGATCGGGCGGGAATTGCTCCGCGGTCAGGGGGATGATGACGGCCACTATAGCCCGCAGGCGGGACGTCGTGTTCTTGATGCGCGACGGCT
>JBLIFE010000195.1:0-5161 GCA_047633515.1 Paracoccaceae bacterium
ACGCCCCCAATCACAGCGAAGCGCCACCGGTGTCGAGCCACAGACTTCAGGCGCTTTGGGCCAGACGTTCTTCGAGAACTTCAAAAGGGACAGACTGGGCATTCTTTGCCGCCCGGATAACCAACGATGTCTTTACGCTTGCGACATTCGGTTCTGCCGTGAGATGGCCCGTCAGGAAGCTTTGAAACGTCGACAGGTCCGGCGCGACGCACTTCAGAATAAAGTCAATCTCGCCGTTGAGCATATGGCATTCGCGCACCAGTGGCCACGCCCGGCACTTTTCTTCAAAGGCAGAAAGATCCACCTCGGCCTGACTTGACAGACCGACCATCGCGAACACCTGCACCTCGAAGCCGAGGCTGCGGGCATCGATGTCGGCATGGTATCCACGAATGAAACCGGCATCCTCAAGTGTGCGAACACGGCGCAAACAAGGCGGAGCCGAGATACCGACCCGCCGCGCAAGCTCCACGTTTGTCATCCGTCCGTCGGCCTGAAGCTCCGCAAGGATCATTCTATCGATCGGGTCCAGCTTGGTCGTTGGCATTGCATCTCTCCTTTGACGTTTAGCTACGTCAGACAAAGCCGCTGCGCAACAATATTTCAGATATGCGCAATAAAGTGTATACTAACCGGCATGGCAAAATGTGTCGACCGGGCACGCAGACCTGTTCAACTGGCATAATGCGCCCTATATGAGCACTTCTGCAAGCAACAGTCGTCATGAGGTTTCAAATGTCCAACAGCCGCCATACCCGCGTTCTGATCATCGGCTCCGGACCAGCGGGATATACCGCCGCAGTCTATGCCAGCCGTGCGATGCTGGATCCTATTCTGGTTCAGGGCATCCAGCCCGGCGGACAACTGACGATCACGACCGAAGTTGAAAACTGGCCCGGCGACACGACCGTTCAGGGCCCCGAACTTATGATCCGAATGGAGAGCCACGCCCGCGAGGTCGGCACCGAGATCATTTCCGACTACATCAGCAGCATCGACCTGTCCAAGCGTCCCTTTACGGCCATTGGCGATGGCGGCACGGTGTATACGGCCGACGCCGTTATCCTTGCGACGGGGGCACAGGCGAAATGGCTGGGCCTTCCCTCCGAAGAAAAGTTCAAGGGATTTGGCGTGTCGGCCTGTGCCACCTGCGACGGGTTCTTTTATCGCGGCAAGCAGGTGGTCGTAATCGGAGGCGGCAACACCGCCGTCGAAGAGGCACTGTTCCTGACGAATTTTGCTGAGAAGGTAACGCTTGTTCACCGTCGTGATACGCTGCGTGCGGAAAAGATTTTGCAGGACCGGTTGTTCAAGCACCCCAAGATCGAAACCTTGTGGAACCACTCCATCGAGGAAGTCCTCGGGGACGAGACGCCGCGCGGCGTGACCGCGGTGCGGGCCCGCCACGTGGACACCGGCGAGACAACAGACATTGCCTGCGACGGGTTTTTCGTGGCCATCGGCCATGCACCGGCGTCCGAGTTGGTGATTGACCAGCTAGAGACCCATAAGGGCGGTTATGTTATCACAAAGCCCGACAGCACAGCAACCTCCATCCCCGGCGTTTTCGCCGCCGGAGACCTGACGGATCACATCTATCGTCAAGCCGTAACAAGTGCGGGAATGGGGTGCATGGCTGCGCTGGAAGCAGAAAAGTTTCTGGCCGAGCGCGAGGGCGATACCAGCACCCTCGCCGCAGCGGTTTAACAAGTGATTCAAGGAACACCCGCTGTACGCAGCGGGTGCCCCGACACCTGAGATGATCCGCTTCTTGAAAATTTCAACAACCCACCAAAGGTGCCTTTCATTGTCCTGTAAGGTCCGTCATGGTATCGCAAAATGCAGGGCGTTTGGGCGTTAGTGACACCCTTTCCCAACCGTTCTGTTCTTTCCTGACCAGTTGTTTGAAAGGTTCCTTTGCATGGTTGCATTTGCCGCATTGGCTCATATTCCCGGCCCGAAAGCTGCCCCTCTGATCGGGCATACATTAAACATCCTGCACGACAGCTACGGTTTTCACGGCCAGGTCAGCCAAAAATACGGCAACGTATACAAAGTAAACATGCTGGGCGAGTGGCGTGTCATTCTGCTCGGGCCGGATGCGCTCGAAATGGTATTGGCAGACAAGGACCAGATTTTTTCCAGCGAACAAGGCTGGGACATGATCAAGGACCTGTTTCCCGGCGGCTTGATGTTGCGCGACTTTGACAATCACCGGCGGCATCGCCGGATCATGCAGGCGGCCTTCAAAGCCCCGACGTTGCGGGCCTATCAGATCAGGATGGGTCAGGAAATCGAGACGCTTGTTGGGCGTTGGGCGCTGGATACGCCGTTCGAGTTCTATCCCGCAGTCAAGGACCTGACCCTGCGGATGGGCGGAGCGGTCTTTATGGGGCTGCCCACAGATGCGCCTGAAACACGCCATTTGAACAAGGCGTTCGCGAACGAGGTTGCAGGCTCTTTTGGGCTGATCCGCAAACCCCTGCCCTTTACCAAGCTCGGGCGCGGTGTGGCCGGACGCAAGTTGCTCATCGAGACCTTTTCGAAACTGATTGGCGAGCGCCGCACGAACGGTGGCGACGATTTTTTTTCGCAAATGTGTCTCGCAAAAGACGAAGACGGCGCCGGCTGGAGCGACGCAGAGATAGTCGATCACTTCAACTTCCTGCTCATGGCTGCTCATGACACAACGGCTAGCGCGCTGACCACGATGGTCTGGGCCCTGAGCACCCATCCTGAATGGCAGGACCGGCTGATTGCAGAGGTTGCCGCCCTGCCCCCCGGCCCCCTGACACCCGAAGCCATGGCGCAAATGGAGCTGACAGAACGGGTTTTCAAAGAAGCCTTGCGCCTTGTGCCACCTGTCCCCTTCATTCCCCGGCGGGCGACACGGGCATTCGAGTTCGAAGGTGTCACTATCCCTGCGGGCACGTCTGTGAGTGTTTCACCGGGCATGGTCATGTCGTCACCGCAGATATTCACAAACCCCGAAAGCTTCGATCCTGACAGGTTCTCTCCCAATCGCGCAGAGGACAAGCGTCACCGCTATGCTTGGGCGCCCTTTGGGGGCGGGGCCCACAAATGCATCGGCCTGCATTTCTCGACGATGCAGGTAAAGACCTTCGTTGCGGCCCTCTTGCGACACGCGCGGGTCGAGGGCACAGGCGCGCCCGAAGCGAACTGGCAACGCATGCCGATCCCGCAGCCCAAAGATAAACTGCCCGTAGTTCTAAGGCCGCTTTAAACGCCGGTCGAGTTCGAAAGTCTATGAAAAAGGTCCGCCCAGGACATGCATTTCCTTGGGCGGACCGAACTGATCAAATGCACACGCTCACTAACCACGCTCAGGTTAACACAGCCGCAACACAGGCCCAAAGACACCAAAAAAAACGCAAAACGTCCTGCTCAATTGTACTACATTTTAGGCTCTATCACGCCTTGGCTGCCAGAACTTGGACAGGTCCTGTTTCTAAAAACGCACCGTATCTTTGACCAAGGGTGACGCCCGTGCAAAGATCCCTAGTTAACGAGCCTCCTGATGACATCAGCCGATTGCGACCTGCACCAAATCCGCCGCGCACGCAGTTTTGTCGGCACCCGAGCGTGGCAAATAAACATAAACATCAATTCTTCCGTGTCCTATGCTTGATTATCGACGCATTTCAGGTCTAAAGCCACCACGAGTGCGCCAGTTTTCTTGGGAGGAGTGACCGCACGATTTTTATTACATCCAATCGAGTGGTCAAATGTTTGCAGATAATCTGGTTCCAATTCCTGAACTCTATGTTTCCCATGAAAGCGGGCAAAAGCTAAGGCTTGAAGCCGCGAGCCTTCCAAGCTGGGATTTGACCCCGCGTCAGATTTGCGATTTGGAGTTGCTCATGAACGGCGGGTTCAATCCGCTCAAGGGCTTCATGAGCGAGGCCGACTATAACGGTGTCGTCAAAAATATGCGCACCGCCGATGGAACCCTTTGGCCCATCCCGATCACACTGGATGTCGGCGAGGATTTCGCCGCCAAAATCGAACCCGGCCAAGACATTGCCCTGCGGGACCAAGAGGGCGTGATCCTTGCGACCATGAGTGTTGGCGACAAGTGGACCCCCGATAAATCTGTCGAAGCCGCAGGGGTTTACGGCGCGGACGACAGTGCGCATCCGGCGGTTAATTACCTTCACAACACGGCGGGCGCCGTTTATCTTGGCGGGCCGGTGACGGGTATCCAGCAGCCGGTTCATTACGATTTTCGCGCGCGCCGCGACACGCCAAACGAGCTGCGGGCCTATTTCCGCAAAATGGGCTGGCGCCGGATTGTTGCGTTTCAAACCCGCAATCCGCTGCACCGGGCCCATCAGGAGCTGACATTCCGCGCAGCCAAAGAGGCCGAGGCGAACTTGCTGATTCATCCGGTCGTCGGCATGACAAAACCCGGCGACATCGACCACTTCACGCGCGTGCGGTGTTATGAGGCCGTTCTGGACCAATACCCGTCGGCCACAACCACGATGAGCCTGCTGAACCTTGCGATGCGCATGGCCGGCCCGCGCGAGGCGGTCTGGCACGGGCTGATTCGCAAAAACCACGGCTGCACGCATATGATCATCGGGCGCGACCACGCTGGTCCGGGCAAAAACTCGGCAGGGGACGATTTTTACGGCCCCTACGATGCGCAGGAACTGTTCGCCGAGCACGCGACAGAGATCGGTATCGAGATGGTCGATTTCAAACACATGGTCTGGGTTCAGGAGCGGGCCGAATACCAGCCCGCAGACGAGGTTGCCGAGGGGGCAACAGTCCTGAATATTTCAGGAACCGAGCTGCGCCGGCGTCTGGCCGAGGGGCTTGAAATTCCCGAATGGTTCAGTTTTCCAAGCGTCGTGCAGGAATTGCGCCGCACCCGTCCGCCGCGGTCAAAGCAGGGATTTACCGTGTTCTTTACCGGCTTGTCCGGCTCGGGAAAATCGACCATCGCGAACGCGTTGATGGTCAAGCTGATGGAGCTTGGTGGTCGGCCGGTCACGCTGCTTGATGGTGACATCGTGCGCAAAAACCTGTCATCCGAGCTTGGCTTTTCCAAAGCACACCGCGATCTGAACATCCGTCGTATCGGGTATGTTGCCTCGGAAATCACGAAAAACGGAGGCATCGCGATCTGTGCGCC
>JBLIFE010000196.1:0-5154 GCA_047633515.1 Paracoccaceae bacterium
GTCACAAACATTAACAATAAGTGTTAATAATTGCTTAACCGTTGGGCGTCCTGACACCGAAGTAGCACTATTTCCCGGTGCGCCCTGTGACAACGACGTCCACATGCCACTCTTTGCAGCGGGCTTCCAACAGTTTGGGCAATGGCTTGTTGGTAAAGAAGGTGTTGAGTTCCGACAATGAGGCAATGCGCGCGGGCGCTGTGCGTTTGAACTTTGAACTGTCCGCGACCAGGAAGGTTTTTCGTGATTGCGCTACGATGCTTTGACTTACGCCGACTTCCTGAATGTCGAAATCCAGCAAATCGCCGTCGGCATCCATTGCCGAACATCCGATTACCGCAAGATCGAATTTGAACTGGCGGATTGTCTCTATTGTCATCGTTCCTGTCAGGCCACCGTCGGTACGGCGCAAGGTGCCGCCCGTCAGGATGATTTCGCAATTCGGATTGGCGGCAAGGATATTGGCGACGTTCATGTTGTTCGTGACCACCAGCAGGTCACTGTGGTTGAGAAGCTCGGCGGCGACGGCCTCGGTGCTGGTGCCGATATTCAGAAACAGCGAACTTCCGTCGGGAATGCGCTCGGCACAGGCGCGCGCAATGTCGTTCTTGGCCCCGAGGTTCAGGGTGCGCCGCTCTTTGTAGAGGATATTCGTTGTCCCTGACGGCAGGATCGCACCGCCGTGGACGCGTTCAAGCTTGCCCGCTTCGGCAAGATCGGTCAGGTCGCGCCGGATGGTTTGAAGCGTGACACCGAATTGCTCGGCCAATCCCTCGACGGTCACTTTTCCCAGTCGCTGGGCCGCTTCAAGGATTTCGGGATGGCGGAAGGTTTGAGACATCGGCGTCCTCTTTGGTGCATTTATGCGTGTTTGGTTCGCGTGGCGCAAGCGCAGGTTCGATTTTGCGCGTTTTTGGGTTGAATCGTTCCGATAAAACAGATTTGGGAGGGTAGATCGTGATATTCAACATATTTTTCCAAAAACGAACAAAAACGAAAATAATTGTTGCGCAAACGCGACGCGGTCCCTAACACTTTAAGGATAACAATTGACAGGGGGGAGCGCTTGTCGGAATCGACGTCGGAACCGGACATTTTTGATCTGTTCATCATTGGTGGCGGGATCAATGGATGTGGCATTGCACGCGATGCTGCTGGTCGCGGGATGCGGGTGGCTTTGGCCGAGATGAACGACCTTGCGTCGGCGACATCCTCTGCATCGACCAAGCTTTTTCACGGTGGATTGCGGTATCTCGAATATTTCGAGATCAATCTTGTGCGGCACGCACTAAAAGAGCGCGAAACGCTACTGCGTGCGATGCCGCATATCAGTTGGCCGATGCGGTTCGTGCTGCCTTTTCACCAAGATATGCGGTTCGAGACCGACACCCCCGCGTCGCGGGTGCTCAACAAAATCATGCCGTGGATGAAAGGGCGTCGTCCGGCGTGGATAATCCGCGTTGGTTTGTTCTTTTACGACCACCTTGGCGGGCGCAAGATCCTGCCGGCAACAAAGACAATTGCCCTGCGCGGCACCCCCGAAGGGGCGCCCCTGAAAAGTCATTTCGAGAAGGCTTTTGAATATTCCGATTGCTGGATTGAGGATTCTCGTCTGGTCGTGCTCAATGCCCGTGATGCCAAAGAACACGGTGCGCAGATCATGGTGCGCACGCGGGTCGATGGCGCGGTGCGGAACGGCGATCACTGGGATGTCACCATCAGCGACTGCGAGACCGGTGCGACCCGTCTGTTGAAAGCGAAAATGCTGGTGAATGCGGGTGGCCCTTGGGTCGGCGACATCATCCATCAAAAGGTACAGATCAAATCGAACGAAGGCGTTCGCCTTGTGCGCGGATCGCATATCGTGACCAAAAAGCTGTTTGATCACGACAAGTGCTATTTCTTTCAGGGGACAGATGGCCGGATTATCTTTGCTATTCCTTACGAGACAGATTTCACGCTGATCGGGACCACCGACGCCGAACATCACGATCCGCACGTAAAACCCGAATGCACGCCCGAGGAACAGTCGTATCTGGTGGATTTCGCCAACCAGTATTTCAAACAGGACATCAGCGTTGATGATATCGTCTGGACCTATTCCGGTGTGCGTCCGCTTTATGACGACGGGGCCAGCAGTGCGACGGCGGCAACACGCGACTACACGCTAAAAGTCGAGACAGGGGAGGGTGCAACTGCGCCAATCCTGAATATATTCGGAGGCAAGATCACGACCTATCGCAAGCTTGCCGAGGATGCGATGGACAAGATTGTGCCGTATTTTCCCGGCACCCCGAAGCACTGGACCGCCGGTGTTGCCTTGCCCGGGGGCGATTTCGGGGTTGGTGATGTGGACAAACTGGTCACGCATCTCAAAAGTGATTTTCCCTTTCTTGACGACTTCTGGGCGCTGCGGCTTGTGCGAGCTTATGGCACGCAAAGCTGGGATATGCTTGACCGGGCCGCGTCACAGGACCACTTGGGCCGTGCTTTTGGTGCAACCCTCACCGAGCAGGAAATACGCTGGTTGATGGTGCACGAGTTTGCCCGCACCGCTGAAGACGTAGTGTGGCGCCGCAACAAACTTGGCCTGCGGCTGTCTGCCGAGGAAATTCAAAATCTCGATGTCTGGATGCGTGACAACCGTTCGCCGCTGGACGTACCGTTGGCGGCAGGTGCTGCCAAATGACGCTCTTGCGCTGTAATAACCGGAGAAACCAGACATGACGCTGCTTTTGAAAGGTGTTTCCAAGGTGGTGGAGGGTTTGACCCACATTCACCCCACAGACCTTGAACTGCAAAAAGGCACGATGAACGTCTTGCTTGGTCCGACCTTGTCCGGCAAGACCTCACTGATGCGTCTGATGGCGGGATTGGATGTGCCCAACACCGGACAGGTCTTCTGGAACGGCGTTGACGTGACAGGGATGCGGGTGCAGGATCGCAAGGTCGCGATGGTCTATCAGCAGTTCATCAATTACCCGTCGATGAGTGTGTACGACAACATTGCATCGCCCATGAAGCTGATGGGCAAATCAAAGGCCGAGATTGACACCGCCGTGCGCGAAACGGCCGATTTGATGCAATTGACCCCGTTTCTGACACGCAAACCGCTTGAATTGTCAGGCGGGCAGCAACAACGGTGCGCGCTGGCGCGGGCTTTGGTCAAAAACGCAGGTCTTGTGCTGCTCGATGAGCCGCTGGCGAACCTTGATTACAAACTGCGCGAGGAGTTGCGCGCCGAGATCCCTAAAATTTTCGAAAAGTCCGGTGCAATTTTCGTTTATGCGACCACCGAACCCGAAGAGGCGCTACTTTTGGGAGGTAACACGGCCGCTTTGTGGGAGGGGCGCGTGACGCAGTTCGGCCTGACGCCGACGGTCTACCGCAAGCCCAAGAATGCAACCACGGCGCGGGTTTTTTCTGATCCGCCGATGAATTTTCTGAAAATGACAAAATCAGGTGGCCGGTTGTCCTTTGACAGCGATCATTCTGTGGCTGTGCCTGCGTCGATGCAGGGCGTTTCCGACGGGGTCTACACCGCAGGGTTCCGCCCCAACCACCTGTCGCTGAGTGCGGGCGGTGCGGATGCTATCGCGTTTGACGCACGCCTGACCGTTACCGAGATCACCGGCTCTGAGACTTTCATCCACCTTGATTATCACGGGAGCCGCTGGGTCGGTCTAGTCCACGGGGTGCAAACTCTGGATCCGGGGCAAACGTTGCCGGTCTATCTTGATCCGGTTCATATTTATGTGTTTGCTCAAGACGGAGCGCTTGTTGCTGTCGCCCCTTATGCGGAGGCTGCGTAATGGCCAAGATTACTCTCGACAACCTCGCGCATTCCTACCTGTCGCATCCGAAAACCGAAGACGACTTTGCGCTCAAGGAGCTGAACCACGATTGGGTCGACGGCGAGGCTTACGCCCTTCTGGGCGCGTCGGGCTGTGGAAAATCAACCCTGTTGAACATTATCTCGGGGCTTTTACATCCGTCACAGGGGCGTATCCTGTTCAATGATGTTGATGTGACCGATGCGCCGACAGCAGAGCGTAATATTGCGCAGGTTTTCCAGTTTCCGGTTGTTTACGACACGATGACGGTGCGCGACAATCTGGCGTTTCCCTTGCGCAACCGCGGGGCTGACCCGGGTTATGTGGCGCAACGGGTCCAGGAGATCGCCGCGATGATCGGCATGGAGGCAATGCTCGACCGCAAGGCGCGCGGCCTGACGGCGGACGCCAAGCAAAAGATCTCGTTGGGGCGCGGGATGGTACGCGAGGACGTGAACGCGCTGTTGTTCGACGAGCCGCTGACCGTGATCGACCCGCATATGAAATGGGAGTTGCGCACGCAGCTCAAATCCTTGCACTACGAATTCGGTCACACGATGATTTACGTGACTCACGATCAGACCGAAGCCCTTACGTTCGCTGACAAGGTTGTCGTGATGTACGACGGGCGTGTGGTGCAGATCGGTACCCCGCAAGAGCTGTTCGAGCGACCTGCCCATACGTTTGTTGGATATTTTATCGGCTCGCCGGGGATGAACCTGTTCGAGGCTACCGTCGATGGCAACACGGCTGTTGTCGACGGCGTGACGGTCGCTCTTGGGGCCGGCTATCCTGCAACGGGTGGTAATGTTCAGCTTGGCGTCCGCCCGGAGTTTGTAAAACTGACCAGCGACGCGTCGGGGATACCGGCCAAAATTATGCGCATCGAAGATGTGGGTCGCCACAAGATTCTGCGCCTTGAGGTGCAGGGCCGTCCGATCAGTGCGATCGTGGGCGAGGGCACAAATATCGCGGCTGATGCCAACCGCATCACTTTCGACACCAAAGGCATCAACGTTTATTCCAACGACTGGCGTGTGCGCGCCGAAGGGGAGGCTGCCTGATGAACAAGACCGTCAATCAAAAAGCATGGTTCCTTGTCCTGCCCGTTCTGCTGCTGGTTGCGTTTTCGGCGGTCTTACCGCTGATGACGGTGGTCAATTACTCGTTTCAGGATACTTTCGGAAATAACAAATTCTTCTGGGTGGGTCTTGAGTGGTTCGAGGACATGCTTGCCTCCGAGCGGATGTGGAATGCGCTGGGCCGGCAGTTAACTTTTTCTGCAATTATTCTGGCCATCGAGGTGCCGCTTGGTATTTTC
>JBLIFE010000197.1:0-5147 GCA_047633515.1 Paracoccaceae bacterium
ACAGCGACTTCTCGCTGTTTGATGCGATGTTGACCCAGATCGAGGACCGTTTCGGCACTTTGTTGCACAAGGTTGAATGGGTTAGTCTGGGCGGGGGTATACATTTCACAGGTGAGGATTACCCGCTTGAGAAGCTGGCCGCACGGTTGCGGGCGTTTTCGGAGCAGTTCGGTGTTCAGGTCTATCTGGAGCCCGGTGAGGCTGCGATTACCGGTTCGGCTACTCTTGAGGTCAGTGTTCTGGATATTCTGGACAATGGCAAAGACCTCGCCATCGTCGACAGCTCGATGGAGGCGCATATGCTGGACCTTTTGATCTACCGCGAGACGGCGCGCATCGAGCCGAACGCAGGGCCGCATCGTTATATGATTTGCGGAAAGTCCTGCCTTGCGGGGGATATCTATGGCGAATTCGATTTCCCCGAGAAACTGCACGTTGGCAGCCGGATTTCGATTCAGGACGCTGCCGGTTATACGATGGTCAAGAAAAACTGGTTCAATGGTGTGCGCATGCCCGCGATTGTGATTCAGGAAGCCGATGGAACACAACGCATCGTGCGCAGTTTTGGCTATGACGATTTCAAGTCCAGCCTATCGTAATTCAAAGGAGACGGCTCAGCATGAAACGGAATGTCCTCATTATCGGTGCCGGTGGCGTCGCGCAGGTCGTCGCGCACAAGTGCGCACGCAATAATGACGTTTTGGGCGATCTGCACATTGCATCGCGCACGGTATCGAAATGCGACGCGATCATTCAAAGTGTGCATTCCAAATCGGCCATGAAGATTGCGGGCATTTTTGACGGGCACCAGCTTGATGCGATGAATGTGCCTGCCGTGGTTGATCTTGTCCGCAAGACGCAGGCACAAATCGTGATCAATGTCGGATCATCCTTTTTGAACATGTCTGTGATGTCTGCGTGTATCGAAACAGGTGCGGCCTATATCGACACTGCCATTCATGAAGATCCTGCCAAAATTTGCGAGGCGCCGCCTTGGTATGCCAATTACGAGTGGAAACGCCGTGAGGAATGTGCCGCGGCCGGGGTTACGGCGATCCTTGGGGCAGGGTTCGATCCGGGTGTTGTGAACGCCTATGCGAAACTGGCTGCCGACGAGTATTTTGACAGGATCGACGAGATCGACATTGTTGATATCAATGCCGGCAGCCATGGCAAATGGTTTTCGACCAATTTTGATCCCGAGATCAATTTCCGCGAGTTTACCGGTGAGGTCTGGTCGTGGCAAAATAGCCAATGGGTGTCGAACAAGATGTTCGAGGTTGGCAAGGATTGGGACCTGCCGGTGGTCGGTACACATCGCGCCTATATGACCGGGCACGACGAGGTTCATTCCATCTCGCAGAACCTGAACGTGCC
Organism: Paracoccaceae bacterium; assembly: GCA_047633515.1. GTDB lineage: Bacteria > Pseudomonadota > Alphaproteobacteria > Rhodobacterales > Rhodobacteraceae > JBLHUT01. The sequence continues at coordinate 1,378 of JBLIFE010000197.1, forward strand.
GAATGTCCGGTTCTGGATGGGTTTTGGCGAACGCTATATCACGGTGTTCACGGTGCTCAAGAACCTTGGGCTTTTGTCGGAAAAGCCGGTGAGAACCGCAGAAGGGCTTGAGGTTATACCCTTGAAGGTCGTCAAGGCTGTCCTGCCTGATCCGGCCTCGCTTGCGCCTGATTACACCGGAAAGACCTGCATCGGCGATGTGATCAAGGGCGAATGGAAGGGACAGCCACGAGAGGTGTTTATCTATAACGTCGCTGATCACGCTGATGCCTATGCCGAGGTAGGCAGCCAGGGGATTTCGTTTACCGCCGGTGTGCCAGCGGTTGCTGCTGCGATGCTTGTTGCACAAGGTGACTGGGACGTTGGCAAGATGGCGAATATCGAGCAATTGCCGCCACGCCCCTTCCTCGGGCTGCTTGATACGCTTGGGCTACCGACACGGATACGGGATGCGGCAGGGGATCGCGCGCTTGATTTTTCGACTCTGTGAGCGGTGAAAGGTGCAGTTTGATTGGTGCGTTCCGTTAAAAGTGCACCACAAACCGCGCCGAGGTTCCTTGACCATACTCCAGCTTTGAAATAGAAGCTGGAACATTGAGCGGGTATGGTGAAATGGTATCATAAGACCCTTCCAAGGTTAAGGCGCGGGTTCGATTCCCGCTACCCGCTCCAATAATCTCCCGAATATTTCACTGTGTTTCCGGTAATGGTTGCTTTGCCGCGTTGTCGCGGTTGGGGCAATGCTTTATCTCGGTCCAAAGACTGAGGAGAAGACGCATGGCAAAACCCGTAATCCAGGCGAAAGATGACCGCCAAGGGTCGAAAAAGATTGGCGGATTACGTGCGCTGATCCCGTTTTTCGTCCCTTACCGCCGATATGTGCTGCTGGCCTGTTTTGCGCTTATCCTGACAGCGACTGTGTCACTGCTTTTGCCGATGGCGGCGCGCCGCGTCGTTGATGGTTTTGGGGTGGGTGATCTGGCGTTACTTGATCGCTATTTCTTTGCTGCAATCGGTATCGCTGGTGTTTTTGCGCTGGGGACCGGTTTTCGATACTATCTTGTGAGCCGTCTGGGCGAGCGGGTTGTCGCGGACATTCGAAAAAGCGTTTTTGACCGCATGATCGGGATGAGCCCCGCCTTTTACGAATCGCTCATGACGGGTGAGGTTCTGAGCCGGATCACAACCGATACGACGTTGATCCTGTCAGTTGTCGGCTCGTCGGTTTCGTGGTTCTTGCGCAATATCCTGCTGTTCGCCGGTGGCCTTGTGTTGATGCTGTTTACCTCGGTCAAGTTGACGCTGCTGGTGCTTGCGATTGTTCCGTTGGTTGTTTTGCCGATTGTTGCTCTAGGGCGTCGGGTGCGGGTTTTGAGTCGTGAAAATCAGGACTGGATTGCGCAATCGAGCGGCAATGCGTCCGAGGCGCTGTTATCGGTACAAACGGTGCAGGCGTTCACGCACGAAACGGCGAGCCTTTTGAAGTTCTCTGATGTCACCGAAAAGTCGTATGTCGCGGCCAAAAAGCGTATTTCAGTGCGGGCGCTGTTGACCATCATTATCATCTTTGTGGTCTTCAGTGGCATTCTGGGGGTTTTGTGGATTGGAGCACGTGATGTGCGCTCTGATCTGATGACGCCGGGCGAGTTGGTGCAGTTTCTGATTTATGCAGGGATTGTGGCGGGCTCTGTGGCTGCTTTGTCAGAGATCTGGGGTGAATTGCAGCGTGCAGCCGGAGCCACCGAACGACTGATCGAGTTGTTTCATGCCGAAGACAGCGTGAACGATCCAGCCGAGGCAATTGCCCTGCCGGCGCGCGCAAAAGGGGCCATCACGTTTGACAATATCGGGTTCCGGTACCCGAGCCGCCCCGATGATCCTGCGCTTGTGGATTTCTCACTTGATATCAAACCCGGGGAAACAGTTGCTCTTGTGGGGCCTTCCGGTGCTGGGAAGACGACCGTTTTCCAGCTTTTGTTGCGGTTTTATGACCCTGACTCTGGAACGATCACGTTTGATGACACCCCTTTGACTGCCATGGAACGCGCCGCGTTCCGCAAGCAAATTGCCCTGGTGCCGCAGGATCCTGTGATTTTCGGAGACACAGCGCGCGAGAATATCCGCTTTGGACGCCCTGATGCTTCTGATGCAGAGGTCGAACAGGCGGCGCGTGCCGCGGCGGCGCATGACTTTATTGCGGCTCTGCCAGAGGGTTACGACAGCTATGTGGGCGAGCGCGGTGTGATGCTGTCGGGGGGGCAAAAACAACGGATTGCCATCGCTCGCGCCATTTTGCGGGACGCGCCTATTTTGTTGTTGGACGAAGCCACAAGTGCGCTGGATGCAGAAAGCGAGCGGGTCGTTCAGGATGCGGTGAGCGCTTTGAGTGTCGGTAGGACAACCCTTATTGTGGCGCACCGTTTGGCGACCGTAAAACAGGCAGACAGGATTGTGGTAATGGACCACGGGCGCATTGTTGCCATAGGAAATCACGAAACACTTGTCGGTCAGGACGGGCTGTATGCACGGCTGGCCCGATTGCAGTTTACCGATGGAATGGCTGCGGAGTAAATATTACCCACCGTCAAACTTGCACCTGCGGCTGTTTGCCCCCATTTTGATGACAAGCCTTTTTAAAGAGGCAGAAAAATCAAGTGGGAGGATTGGAATGGGTTTCTCGACAGGGGCGCAGCTTCGGGCGATTGAGAATAAGATGTCTTGGGCGGAGCGGGACTTGCCAAAGACGCTTTACGGGTTTCTGAAAGATGTCCGGGATCGCCACGGCGCGCGCAGGGCAGTTTCCTATCAATTGTTTTCCGGTCCCACGGCCCCCGCAGAGACTTATAGCTGGAACGAGTTGCACGACAAATCGGTCCAGACCGCCAATATGTTCAGAGAGATGGGCATCGGTGAAAAAGATGTCGTCGCCTATATGCTGCCCAATTGTAACGAAGCGGTTCTGTCGCTGTTGGGAGGGTCGATTGCAGGGATTGTGAACCCGATCAACCCGTTGCTGGATGCAGAGCAGATCGCGGCGATCCTGCGAGAGACCGGCGCAAAGGTCTTGGTCACCTTGCGGGCGTTTCCAAAGACCGACGTGGCCCAAAAAGCGGCGTCTGCGGTTGCTCTGGCGCCGAGTGTGACCCACGTGATCGAGGTGGATCTGCTGCGCTATCTGACCGGTATCAAAAAGCTTGTGGTACCTTTCCTTCGCCCGAAAAACCCGATCGGCCACAAGGCAAAAGTAATCAGCTTTACGACCGAATGCGCGCGACAGAACAAGACGCTGGATTTCGCCGATAGCACTGGGGATCGCGTGGGCGCGTATTTCCACACAGGTGGCACGACCGGAATGCCCAAGGTCGCCCAACACAAATATTCGGGTATGATTTATAACGGTTGGCTCGGTCATGAACTTTTGTTCACGGAGCAGGACAATATCATCTGCCCTCTGCCGATGTTTCACGTTTTTGCGTGCCATGTTATCTTGATGGCGGCGCTTGCGTCGGGGGCGCATGTCGTGTTTCCCACGCCGCAGGGGTATCGCGGGGAAGGGGTCTTTGACAACTTCTGGAAGCTGGTCGAGCGTTGGAAAATCAGCTTTATCATCACTGTGCCGACGGCAATTTCGGCTTTGATGCAGCGGCCGATAGATGCTGACGTCTCGTCGGTAAAGACCTCGTTCTCGGGCAGTTCGCCCCTTCCTGTGGAGTTGTTCAACCGGTTCGAGAAAGCAACCGGTGTCGAGATCGTCGAAGGCTACGGCTTGA
>JBLIFE010000198.1:0-5132 GCA_047633515.1 Paracoccaceae bacterium
CTGCGCGACACAGGCGTTTTCTATCGCAAGTACGGCGAAGAAAGCGCGTCCGAACGTGATTGGCCCCTCAGCCATATTCCGGTGATGGTGTCAGACACCGACTGGGCCCAGATTTCCGAGGGGTTGATACAGCGCGCCGACCTGCTCGAGACCGTTGTCTCGGATATGTACGGTGACAACCGGCTTGTGGCGCAGGGGCATCTTCCCGCAGCGTTAGTGGCGCAAAATCCGGCTTGGCTGCGGCCGATGGTGGGGGTTGCGCCGGCATCGGGGCACTTTTTAAATTTTGTCGCCTTCGAAGTCGGGCGCGGGCCGAATGGCCAGTGGTGGGTGTTGGGGGATCGCACCGAGGCCCCCTCGGGCGCGGGCTTTGCGCTTGAAAACCGTGTGGCAACCTCTCGGGTGTTTCCCAACTTTTTCGGGATGTCCAACGTGCACCGGCTGGCCGGTTTCTTTCAGACATTCCGTGAAACGCTCAACGGTTTGCGCGATGACAGCACCGAGCAAATCGCACTTTTGACGCCGGGGCAAATGAACGAAGGCTTTTTCGAGCACGCGTTTCTGGCGCGGTATCTTGGGCTTTTGCTGGTCGAGGGCGAGGATCTGATCGTTCAGGGTGGCCGCGTTCAGGTGCGCACCGTTGACGGATTGCACCCGATCAGCGTTTTGTGGCGCAGGCTGGACGCCAGTTTTTGTGATCCGCTTGAGCTTGACGAGACATCCAAGCTGGGCACGCCGGGGTTGGTCAATGTGGCGCGGCAGGGGGGGCTTGCGACGCTCAACGGGCTGGGCACGGGTATTCTTGAAACCCGCGCGTTGATGGCCTTTTTGCCATATTTGTGCCGGACGCTTACGGGGGCGCCGCTCAAGCTGCCCAATATTGCGACATGGTGGTGCGGTGCCAAACCAGAGCGCGAGCGTGTTCTGGCCAATCGCAATAATGTCATGATCGGATCGGCTTTTGCCAAACGACTGCCGCATGACGACCCTGACAGTATCGCCGAAGGGGCGCAGTTTGCCACAAAATCCGACGCGGAGCTGGAAGCGGTTTTGCGCAGCCATGGGCATGACCTTGTCGGGCAAGAGATTGTGACATTGTCCACAACGCCGGTCTGGGCCGACGGGGGGCTTGTGCCACGGGCGATGTCGATGCGGGTCTTTCTGGCGCGGACACCCGAAGGGTGGCAGGTCATGCCGGGGGGCTATGCACGTATCAGCACCAGCCCCGATGCCAAGGCGATTGCCATGCAGGCAGGGGGGTCGGTTTCTGACGTCTGGGTGCTGAGCCCTTCGAAAGTTCCGAAAGTTTCCTTGATTTCGCGTGATCACGGTGTTGATGGTGCGCGGTCAAAGCCGGAAAACCTGCCAAGCCGCGCTGCGGATAACCTGTTTTGGCTGGGGCGTTATATTGAACGTGCAGAGGGGTCGATGCGGGCGTTTCGGGCGCATTACGGGCTGCGTGCGGACGGGGTCGCCCGTGATGATCCGCTGCCCAGTTTCATTCGCAGTCAGGTCATGCTGTCGGACGGTAAAACAGCCAATGCGCTGGCGTCCGAATTCGAGGCCTCGCTGAACGGTGCAATGGGGTGTGCCGCACGTATTCGCGACCGGTTCTCTGTCGATGGTATCCTTGCTTTGAAGGATTTGCACCAATCGGCGATAAAGCTGTCAAAAGACAGCGTGCCCCTTGAAGAGACCGCGCCGCGTGTCGGGATATTGCTGCGCAAAGTGACGGGGTTTTCCGGTCTGGTGCACGAAAACATGTACCGCTCGACCGGCTGGCGTTTTCTGAGCCTCGGGCTGTCGATTGAACGTGCCGCCGCGATGACGACGATCCTTGCGCAGGTTCTGGACCCTGATGCGCCGGACGGAGCGTTTGATCTGGTGCTGGAGCTGGGCGACAGTGTGATGGCGCACCGGGCGCGGTTCAACAGTTCGGCCACGCCCTATTCGATGATCGAGCTTTTGGCGCTTGACCGGCTGAACCCGCGGTCGATCCTGTATCACCTGACCCGCGCGAAAGAGCACGTTGACGCGCTTCCGGGGGCGTCGCCCAACGGAGGCTTGTCACCTGCCGGGCGGCTGGCTCTCGAGGCGCATACGCAACTGGCGATACAGACCCCGGCCACATTGGATGCGGCGGCATTGCTGGCGCTGCGCAGCCAGATATGGGCGCTGTCGGATATGCTTTCAGCGCGGTATCTGACATGAGAGGCGCCAGCGTGGATTATGAAATCAGGCTCCGCTTGTCGCATGATTACCACGGTGTCGTGGGGTCCGGGCGCCACATTGTGCGGGCGGTTCCTGCACAGGTTCCGGGGCGTCAGAACGTCGGGTCATGGAGTTTGTCGGCTGATCCTTTGCCGCGTGAACGTTTTGACATAACGGATTTCTTCGGGAATGCGGGTGCTATCTTGTTTCACGACCACGCGCACGGCGCGATGCACGTCAGGATTACCGCAAAAGTGACCTGCTTTGGGACAAGCGTGTCGTTGGACATCTCCCCCGATCTGGAGCGGCTTGCGGCGGAAATTGCGGCTCACAGGAGCCTGAGTCCGGTTGCGCCACATCACTTTCTGGGGCAATCGCCGCGTGTGGATATCCCCGAGGCGATTGCCCGATATGCGCGCACCCAGATTTTTCTGGATGCCACTGTGCGCGATATCGTTATTCAATTGGGGCAGGCGTTGCACCGTGACATGACTTTTGATGCGCAAGCGACGACGGTTGACACGCCTCTGATCGAGGCATTTAACAAACGGCACGGCGTGTGCCAGGATTTTTCGCATATCATGATTTCTGGGCTGCGGGCGCTGGGCATTCCGGCGCGGTATGTCAGTGGTTTTTTGCGCACAGAGCCCCCCGAGGGGCAACCACGTCTTGAAGGAGCGGATGCGATGCATGCCTGGGTAAGCGCATGGTGCGGTTCTGACATCGGATGGCTTGAATATGATCCGACGAATGCGACGCTTATTCATACGGATCATGTCGTTGTGGCCTATGGGCGCGATTATTCCGACGTCTCGCCGATCAAGGGGGTACTGCGGGCTGCGGGTGGTGGAAAAAGCAGTCAGGCAGTGGATATGATCCCCTTGTGAGGGCTTATATTCTAGACAGTGACATATTATGGTTTGCTTTCTGATAGTTGCGAAAAGACAGCGCTGTGATGGAAAATGCGAAGGGTCAGGAGAGAGGTTACATGTCAGAAAACGGGAAAACCTTCCAGAATTGCCTCAAGAGTGATATCGCCGCGGCCATCCTGATCGAGCAGCTTGTCCGTGGCACCTATTCGTCTTTGCGGTCAACAGATATTCAGCCGTTGCAGTGGTCGATCCTGCGCTATCTGGCGCGCACACAGGTCGAGCTGTGTACGGTACAGTATGTTGCGCGGTTTCTTGGCCTGACGACTGCTCCGGTAAGTCGTGCTTTGCAAACATTGTCCAAGCGGGGTATGGTCGAAGCGAAGTCCAACCCCGATGATGCGCGCAGTAATCTGTTGTTTTTGACGAATGAGGGGCGACTTGCCCTTGACGGCGACCCCATTATTCTGATTGCAACGCGCCTCAACATGTTGCCCGATGATCAACGGGCAACATTCAAAAGAGCGCTTCAAACTCTTGTGATAACCCGAAATGAAAAGGATCTGTGATGCATGGCGCGAATCTTACTCATTGAAGACGATCCTGCAGTTCGCAAATTTATGGCGCGGCTACTGGCAACACAAGCGCATGACATGATCGAGGCGGGCAGCATCGCAACCGGAATTGCCTTGCTGAACGAAGATCGGCATTTCGATCTGGTTATTGTGGATTTTTGGCTTGCTGATGGTGACGCCATTCCGCTTCTGGACAGGATACAGGATGATTTCCCGCAGATGCCGGTGATCCTTGTAACTGGTGGCGGCGGGCACCTGCCGATGGAAACGACAATGGCGCTGGCCGAGATGCGCGGTGTGCGTCAAGTCATTCAGAAACCGTTTCGGGCGGCCCAGATGCTGGATGCGATCGGTGCTTTGTCATAACTTGCACTGAAGCAGCAGTTTGAAATATTGAGTTTTCTGTAAACTTTATATTAATTGCTATTAGCATATCGATGGTCGGGCAGTATTGGATCACGAAAAGGTTTACAAATGTCACAATCCAGCATGGATGCTTTGAGCGAAACGAAGGAAGTCATTGAGGGTCTGATTGTCTACCTCGAGGCAGTGCGAAAGAACGAACAACTGCCTGCGGACCATCAAACTCTGCGCGTTGCGGAAATGTTGGCAGAGTGTGTGAGCAAAATCGAGACATCGCCTGCCAGTCCTTTCTCAGGGATACCTCGGCGGCAAGGTTCCTCCAGTTTTGCGCGGAGTCCTTGGGGTTAGATTTTTGACCTTGGGCGGCCATCTTGTCCATCAGATTTCTATCCAAAAACTCGGTACCCCCCCATTCTTAACGGGGTGCACCCGTAGAATTTACGCGGCCATTTTCAGCTTCATGGCGGGTGTGACGCCGCCGATGTCCGTGGCTTTGCATCCCGGTGAGAGCTGGTCTTTGGATTTTGTGTCCAACACCTTTGGTGCGTCACGCAAGTTCCGCATGCTGGCTGTGAATGATGATTGTTGTCGCTAGAACCTGTGCTTGATGGCAGATACCAGCATATCTGGCGTTCGGGTCGCGCGGGAACTGGATGCGCTTGTGCGCGTCTACGGTAAGCCAGCTTGTATTGTCAGCGACAACGGGACGGAGTTCACCAAACGCGCGATCCTGAAGTGGGCGGGCGAGAACAATGTAGATTGGCATTATATCGACCCCGCAAAACCCGGGAGTGTCCGAAAGTCTGTCAATGAGGCTTAGCCCATGCGGTTGAAACGGGTCATCTGTTGAACCCTTCGGTGTATAGGATAGCGAACTGATTGCGGGCAGCAACCCATTCTCTGACGCATCTGCCAATTTTCTCGAAGCTGCGGATTGCCAAGTAGATAAGCTTGGTTGCGGCCTCATCTGGGTAATCCTCCCCAAAACTAAGGGGATGTGGAAGTAGAATTTTCTCGGCAAGATATCTGAGGAGATTTTGATGAAGATGACGAGATATAGCGAACCCCGAATTCTTGCGATCCTGCGCCAAGCCGAAGGCGGTGTGCCTGTGTC
>JBLIFE010000199.1:0-5088 GCA_047633515.1 Paracoccaceae bacterium
CCGCGTTGATGATCTTTCGCTGCGGGAATATCATGAAACGCTTGATCCCGACTCTCCGATTGTGTCGCTCTTGTCTCCGGTTGGTTCCGACAATGCGTACTATGCATTGTTCGGATGGGCCCCCGGCACGTCGCTCACAGCACAGGATGTGCCCGGCACAGACACTCTTTGGTCGGTCGAGAGCGGCGAAACGCTGACACCCGAGGCACCTGTTGTACTGAAGTGGGAAAGCCCGGCTGGCCTGATTTTCAGACGTCAAATCTCGATCGATGAGGACTTCCTGTTCGACATTGTGCAAAGCGTTGAGAACCCTACGCAAAACGAATTTCGAGCGGCTCCTTACGGCATCATTGCGCGGCATGGCCTCCCCGATCTGACGAACTTCTTCATTCTTCACGAAGGTGTTGTCGGGCTTCAAAACGGCACCTTGATCGAGCTGGAATATGGCGATGTGGCCGAAGCTGATGTTCTGCCCTCCCTGGGGACGAACGGTCAGGAATACTCAAGTACAGTAGACGGCTGGGTTGGATTTACCGACAAGTACTGGATGACAACCCTGATCCCACCGGCGCAACAACCCTTTGAGATGAAAATCCTGCATCAGGCAGGGTCCGATATCTATCAGACACAAACGATCTATCCCACGGTAACGATCGCCGCCGGTGAAAAGATCACCAATACTTCCAAGTTTTTTGCCGGTGCCAAAGAATGGGAAGTCATTCGCGAATACCAGAATGAAAAAGGTATTCCTAAATTTCTCGATAGTATTGATTGGGGATGGTTCTTTTTCCTGACCAAACCGATCTTTGCCGTGCTGCATTGGCTTAATGCCGTGATCGGCAACATGGGAATCGCGATCATTGCCCTGACATTGATGATCAAGGCAGTTCTGTTTCCACTTGCCTATAAGTCTTATGTCTCGATGGCAAAGATGAAAGAGCTTCAGCCACAGATGGAGAAGCTCAAGGAAGTGGCCGGCGACGACAAGCAAAAGATGCAGCAAGAAATGATGAAGCTGTATAAGCGCGAAAAGGTGAACCCTGCCTCGGGTTGTTTGCCGATTGTGATGCAGATTCCGATTTTCTTCAGCCTCTACAAGGTCATCTTTGTCACCATCGAATTGCGGCATGCTGCCTTCTTTGGCCCGTTTCAGGATTTGTCTGCACCGGACCCTACAACGATCCTGAACCTTTTTGGCCTGTTGCCCCTCGCCGCACCTGAACCCGGTTCGATCGTCGCATTGGTATTTATCGGTATTCTGCCGCTGTTGCTGGGTATTTCCATGTGGCTCCAGCAAAAACTGAACCCGGCGCCAACAGACGCTACACAGGCGATGATCTTTGCCTATATGCCATGGATTTTCATGTTCATGCTGGGCAGCTTTGCCTCGGGCCTTGTTGTTTACTGGATTGCGAACAATACGATCACGTTCACCCAGCAGTATCTGATCATGCGGACCCAAGGCTATAAGCCGGATGTTTTTGGAAACATCCTCTCAGGCTTCAAGGCAAGAACCGAGAAGAAGAAAAAGAAATGAACCCGTCTCTGACCCATATCTGGCGTCACCCGATCAAGGCACACGGATCAGAGCAGGTGGAACGCATTGCTCTTGAGCAGGGGCAAACAATGCCGTGGGACCGCCGGTGGGCGGTCGCTCATACTGCCGCGAAGACCGATGGCACCACTTGGGCGCATTGCGCAAACTTCTCCCGCGGGGCCAAGACTTCGGACCTCATGGCCATATCGGCCACATCCGATGAGGCCGCAGGCACGGTCACCTTGCGTCATCCCGACTTACCCGCCCTATCGGTTGACCCTGATAAGGACGGTGCGGCACTGATTGCGTGGGCTGGCCCACTGATGACCCATACCACGACGCAGTCCTCTCACGTGGTTCGCGTGAACGGGCGTGGCATGACCGACACGCCCTTTGCCTCGATTAGCCTGCTGAACACGGCAAGCAACCGCGCGCTGGAACAGAAACTGGGTATGCCCCTTGATATGCGACGCTGGCGCGGCAATCTGTGGATTGAAGGGCTTGCTGAATGGGAGGAGTTCACGCTGATCGGCAAGACACTGAAGATCGGCGATGTATTGTTTCGCGCCGTAGAGCCGATCACCCGATGCCTTGCCACAACCGCCAACCCCGAAACCGGCAAACGCGATGCAGATACGCTTGGCGGGTTAGAAGCAGGCTGGGGCCACAAGGACTTTGGTATCTATCTTGAAGTCACCTCCTCCGGTATCTTGAAATCCGGCGATACGTTGGAAGTCATCACATGAGCAGCCTTAAATTCCCCATTGCAGAGACACCCGATGCCGCCACTCTGGAGCGGGGTCGCAAGCTGTTTGCAACAGGTGGCGAGTTCGTAAAAGGCGTGGTCGCGATGGACGGAATGCCACCTGCGGATCGTCTGGAAGTGTGTTTTGCGGGACGCTCCAATGTTGGAAAATCAAGCCTGATCAACGCGTTGACTGGACGAAAAGCGCTTGCGCGGGCATCGAACACACCCGGACGGACGCAAGAAATCAACTTCTTTACGCTTACGGACAGTCACTACCTTGTTGATCTTCCCGGGTATGGATACGCGAATGCGCCTCTCCCGATCGTCGAAAAATGGCAAAGACTGCTCAAGGCTTATCTTTCGGGGCGTGCTTCTTTGCGACGCGCTTTTGTGCTGGTCGACATGCGCCACGGCGTCAAACCCGTTGACGAAGAGATCATGAGCCGGCTGGACAGTTCTGCGGTCACCTTTCAAGTTGTGATGACCAAGGCCGACAAAGTGAAAATCGAAGAACAAGAGCAAATCCTGTCCCAAGTACGTCAGGCCCTTGCAAAGCATCCCGCAGCCTATCCCGAACTTGTGGTGACAAGCTCGGAAAAGGGCGAAGGTATCGCGGACTTGCGGGCGATTATCGCTGCTATCTGACCTGCGTCAGACGTGCTGCCCGCCGTTCACCTCGATCTCGGTTCCGGTGACATAGGTCGATTGATCCGAGCAAAGAAAATAGATCACATCCGCAACCTCGGCCGGTTGTCCCAACCGCCCAAGCGGGAGCCCGTTGACGATCTTGTCCGTGCCCGGGCTTAGAATCGATGTTTCGATCTCTCCGGGAGCGATCGAATTGACCCTGACCCCCAATGGCCCGAAATCACGTGCCATTTCACGGGTCAAAGCCGCCAGCGCCGCCTTTGATGTGGCATAGGCCGCCCCCGCAAAGGGATGGACCCTGCTCCCTGCGATGGAGGTTACATTGACCACTGATCCTTTTGCAGCAGCCAGCTCTTCCTGCAAGCCGCGCGCCAAAACCACCGGCGCAAAAAAATTCACGTGAAACACCTGCCCCCATGTCCGCAAATCGGTATCCAACGTATTCAGCCGGGCGCCCCCTTCGCCTTTCGGCGAAATGCCTGCGTTATTGACAAGAGCATCCAGTCTTCCGTTCAACTTTTCGCGGATGCCTTCCATGGCTTTGATCGTATCCTTGGGATCGGCGAGGTCGATCTCGATATGGTTCTCCTCGCCACCGGGCCACGGACAGCGCGCATCGAACGGATGGCGTGAACACGTCAGCACGCGCCACCCTTCGGACGAAAACTTTTTGACCGCCGCATGACCGATACCCCGGCTTGCGCCCGTTAGCACCAACGTCTTCTGTCCTGTGTGGTCGACCATTTCAAATTTTCCTATTGTTCGAAGGCTTCAATGTAACCGAGTGACGCGGTAACGCAATCGGCCCCTTGGCAGGACAACCCTAGGCGCGTAGACCTAGGAGCAGCTGAATTGAGACGTGAAAATGAAGAAGCAAATTGCCATGAACCGCGACTGGATCGCTACTGCCCGAACTTTGTCCGAGGCTTTACCTTACCTGCAACGCTACACCGATGCCACTGTTGTCATCAAATTTGGCGGAAATGCTATGGGCAATGACGCGGCAATGGCCGAATTTGCTCGGGACGTCGTTCTGATCCAGAAAGTGGGCCTTCGCCCTGTGATCGTGCACGGCGGTGGCCCCATGATCAACGAGATGCTTGAGAGACTCGGTATTGAAAGCACTTTTATCCGCGGAAAGCGCGTGACCGACGCCGCGACCGTCGAAGTGGTAGAGATGGTCCTGTCCGGACGGGTTAACAAACGGATCGTGCAAGCCATCAACGAAGAGGGCGGGCGCGCTGTTGGCTTATCCGGAAAGGATGCGAACCTGATCGTCTGCGCGCCGTCAGATCCCGATCTCGGTTTTGTCGGTGAACCTGTCGAGGTAAATCCGGATGTTCTTCACCAGATGCATGCCGCAGGTATCATCCCTGTGGTGGCCCCCATCGGGACCGGACGCGGCGGTGAAACATTCAACATAAATGGCGATACAGCCGCCGGCGCCATTGCAGCGGCTCTAAAGGCGGACCGGCTGTTGCTGCTGACCGATGTGGCCGGCGTCAAGGACGCAACCGGGCAAGTCGTAACATCCCTGACACCCGAAACCGTTGTTCAACTAACCGCAGACGGGATTATCGCCGGTGGTATGATCCCCAAAACCGAAACGGCGCTGATGGCGTTGGCGGGCGGTGTGCGGGCCGTTGTAATTCTTGACGGGCGTGCACCAAATGCCTGTCTGTTGGAACTTTTTACCGAACATGGCGCAGGGTCGCTGATCCGTAACAGCAAATGATCGCGTATTCCGACCTGTGTCGTCAGGGTGCAGATCTGGGTCTTGAGGTGTTGGGTGTTTTTGTGGCCGCCCCACGCGACAACCTGCCCGAAGGGTCCCGCTACGGCGTGCTCCTTGGCCCTTACGAGCCTGATTTTTGGATACATTTCAAAAAGAGCGACGAATATTGCGATGGGCAGCCAAATCCGCTTGATCGCTGGTCACAGCGCGTCATTACGAATTGGGCCCAAGGGCTGGACGGAACAGCCGCTTTTCCATTCGGTGGCCCGCCCTATAAACCATTTATGGGCTGGGCGGGACGCTCTGGGCGGGCATGGCGCAGCCCTGTGGGCCTGCTGGTGCACGAAAGCCAAGGGCTGTTTCTTTCTTACCGTGGGGCGCTGACGGTGCCACACGACATTTCCGGCCTTCCGGACCCGG
>JBLIFE010000200.1:0-5036 GCA_047633515.1 Paracoccaceae bacterium
GCGCATAAGATCGCGGCGCATCGCTGTCAAAATCATCATCGCCGTCAAGATCCCCCTCGATATCGACATCGACATCGGGAGCATCGGCCTCGGCACGCGCGGCAAAACCGTCGGCCAGTGGCATCAACGCCTGTAGCAGATCGCTCATGCCTTCGCCGTGCTCTGCGGAAATTGCAAGCGGCTCGCCAAGGCCCAGGTTCCACGCCTCAAGCGCGCCGGATTCACCCGCACGCCCTTCGGCCTTGTTGGCCGCGACCAGCACGTTGGCATTTTTGCGGCGCAAAATATCCGCAAACACCTCGTCGGTCGGCGTGACGCCTGTTCGGGCATCGATAATAAACAAGCAGATGTCGGCCATCTCGACCGCGCGTTCCGTAAGACGCCGCATTCGGCCCTGAAGGCTGTCGTCGGTCACTTCTTCCAGACCCGCGGTGTCGATCACCGTAAATTTCAAATGGCCAAGACGCGCGGCACCTTCGCGCAGGTCACGGGTCACTCCCGGTTGATCATCAACCAAAGCAAGCCTTTTGCCGACCAGTCGGTTGAACAAAGTAGACTTGCCCACATTGGGTCTGCCCACAAGGGCCAGAGTAAAGCTCATGCCCTACCTCCAGATATGGTTCACCCCGGCAAAGTCCGGAGCCGCAATGTTAGCGGAAAGCGTGCAATTGCCCGTTCCCGGAGAGGATGTAAAGGGTCCCGTTAACAATCGCAGGCAATGACGCCGCTCCACCAGGCAGGGTAACTTCCGAGATCAGCGCCCCGTCGGCCGGATTGAACGACCGGATCAGCCCGTCATCGGAGGCGACGATCAAACGTCCCCCCGCCAGAACAGGCCCGTAATGTTCGTGCACTGCCTTACGTCGGGTGACCTTTTCTTTTTTGAAATACGGCAGACCCACCGCCCAGATCACCTGGCCGTCGTTTGCATCCAGCCGCACAAGTTGTCCCTGATCCGAGGTGATGAACACAGACCCGCCAACGGGCCAGCCCGGGCTATAGGCCCCTTCGGTCGCAGTCCACAACCGCGATCCGTCCACAAGGCTTAGGGCTGCAAACCGCCCCGACTGACTGCCAGCATACACGACATTTCCGACGACAACAGGATCACTGCTGATATCGGACACGGTCGCATAAGCCCGTCCGCGCCGCTCTCCGGCGATTGAAGCCACCCACGAGCGAACTCCGCTCTCTGTAAGAGCCGCAACAAGTTCCGAGTTGCCCGACGGAAAGATCGCCGCGCGCTCCGTTACCGCAGGTCCGGCACCGGACAGCATTTCCGACCCCGACGGCGCCCCCGGAAGGGTCCACGCAAGCCGCCCGTTGTCGGCACGCACCGCAAAGGCCGCATTGTCGCGCGCCATGACATAAACCATGTCGCCCTGTACCGTTGGCGCCCCGCTGACGGATGCGTCAAAGGACTGTCGCCAGATCACATCACCGGTCGCGGGATCCAGCGCCAACAATTCTCCAAAGCCCGTGGTAACAAAAAGCCGCCCCGCGCCAAAGGCAAGGCCGCCGCCGGTCGCGTCTGTATTATTATCCGATGCAGGTGTCGCGTCCACACTCCAAAGCGTTTTGCCCGTCAAGCTGTGGGCCATCACGCCAGCGCGGCTGTCGAGCGTATAAATACGCCCCTCGGCAACAACAGGGTCTGCCGAAATGCGGTACCGCTTGCTGTTGCCCGAACCGATGTCAGCGCTCCAGACCCGAACAAGTGACGCACCCAAAGCGGGATGCGTGACTTTGTGCAAAGCCGATCCTCCACGATGGGTCCATTGGGCGTGATTAACCGGCGCCGGCAGCGCGATGGGCACCGAGACCTGCACGCGAGAGCCGTCTTCGTTCGTGGCCACGTCTTCTTGCGGGCGGACATCAACGCGTTCGCCGGGTAACGGGGGGGCGCCCTGATCGCAACCTGCAAGCAGGCCCGCCGTGCCCAGTAGTGCAATCCAGATAAGCTGTTTCACCGCGTTGCCCCTTGTTTATAGCCTGCTGCGGGCTGCCCCGTCTTGATGTCTGCTTCCGGTCGACAAAACCTTGCCAACCGTTAGGCCACGGAGACCCCCGCGCAAAACCGGCCCCGCCTCAGTTTGCCTCAAGCAGCGCCCCGTTGAGGTTTTCAGGCTCCGCCCCCAAGGTTACAATCAACTGCCCCAGCCGTTGTTGCAACCCTGCCGTCACACCCGTTTGTTGCAAAAGCGATTGTGCGGCGGCAATTGCGGCCTCAGTCTCGCCTTGCTCGACCAGCACCAAAACCTGCTGCTCAAGCCCCAAAAGCCGGTAGGGGGCGCCGGGGATGATCATCTGGTTGATCAGATCGTTGCGGATGCTGGCAGGCACGGCTTCGGGCCCGAGAAGTACGATCTTGAGCGCCGCAAGGTCGCGGTAGACAACAGACACATCAATATTGCCCGAAATCCCTTCAAGTGCTGCCACAACTGACTTTGCGTCTTGATCGCCCTCGGCAACGGCGGCCAGCAAAAGTTTCTGGAGCGGCAAGGCTTCCGGGTTGACCGCAATCTCGCCCAGAAGCTGGGCGCGCGGCATGTCCGGCGGGCCGTCAACTGCGGCAAGGATGGCATCACCGAATTGCTGTGCCGCCGCAATCTCCTGCGCCTTGCGCCATTCGTTCCAGGCAGTGCCGCCCACAATCGCCAGCACCGCCACAACCGCAATCCAGCCATAGCGCCGGATATTGCGATAAAGCCGGTCACGCCGGACTTCTTCAGTGACTTCGTCGATGAAACTGTCGGTATCGCTCATTCCGGCCCCGATATCTAAAGGTTTTCCACTCGCGCTGTGCAAGCAGACGTTGTCGCGGCAGGTGATACTCCGAAAACCCCTGACATGCCAAGCCCTGAGCGGCATTGCGACACACGGACTGGTAACTTTCATGTCTATTGTCAGCAATTACGGCTCTGTGGGGTGGAAAACCGCATGTTGCCACCGCTTGCACAAAATTATTGAAAAGATTAATCTGAACCGAGCGGTTTAGCGTATTACAGGCATATTCACTCTTTGACACAATCATTCTTATTCGGGTTTCAGGTCTTTGGGGCCGCACGGTCCTGAGTTCATCCAACAGAGGTCTCTCCTCATGCGCGTTCTTTCTATTATTACTGCCTGCCTTGTTATGCTGGCACTTTACGGGTTTATTTTCGAACGCGAGCGGGTTGCGGAGTTTGTGGCCGGTCTTGGCCCACAACAAGAAAGCCCCGCCGCGCCCGTACCGGCGCCGGTAGCAATAAATGCGGCCCTGCCCGATGACACGGCGGCGCGGGCCGTGTCTGTCGTGGCCAAAAGGTTCACCGCACAGATGGTGCAGGACGGTGTTCTGGTGCGTGGCCGCACGCAGGCCAACCGTGAGGTCGCCGTGCGCGCAGAGACCGGAGGTCTGATCACCTCCGAGCCGCTGCGCAAAGGGATCGAGGTGCAACAAGGCCAAATTCTGTGCGAGATTGCACCGGGGACTCGGCTTGACGCGCTGGCCGAGGCAAAAGCCTATTTATCAGAGGCGCGTGCCCGCCTTCCTGAATCCGACGCCCGCGTCGACGAAGCCCGCGCACGGCTAATCGAAGCTGAAATCAACGATCGCGTCGCATCACAGCTCAGCCAGGACGGATTTGCCACCGAAACCCGCGTGGCGGCGACGGTGGCGGCGGTTTCGTCGGCCAAGGCGGCGTTACAATCCGCGGTTACGGGGGTCGAGGCTGCGAAAGCAGGCATCGAATCAGCCAGCGCGCGCGTCACCGCCGTGCAGACCGATATCGCGCGTTTGCAGATTATGGCGCCCTTTTCGGGCCTGCTTGAAACCGACACCGCCGAGTTGGGCACGCTGCTTCAGGCAGGCGATCATTGCGCCACCGTGATCCAGCTCACCCCGATCAAGCTGGTGGGTGATATCCCCGAAATGTCGGTCGACAAGGTGCGCGTCGGCGCGATCTCTGCGGCACGGCTCGTTACGGGCCGACAAGTCACGGGGCCTGTCACCTTTCTGAGCCGCTCTGCCGATCTGACGACACGTACCTTTCGGGTCGAAGTATCGGTGCCGAACACGGACCTGACGATCCGCGACGGACAGACGGTCGAATTCGTGATCTCGGCTGCGGCGGTCAAAGCACATCTGGTGCCGGCCTCTGCTTTGACACGGGATGACACGGGCACTATCGGCGTGCGTCTGGTGGACGCCGATACCACGGCCACTTTTGCGCCGGTGACCATTTTGCGCGACTCGCTTGAGGGATACCTTGTGCGCGGATTGCCGGACGAGGTAGCGGTCATCACAACCGGTCAGGAGTACGTCGGAGAGGGCAGCCCCCTCAAGGTGACCTTCGAGGAGGCCGCCCGATGACCGGTATCGTTGATTGGGCCGCCGATCGCGCCCGGATGGTGATTGCCTTTATCATCCTGTCGTTGCTGGCGGGCACTTTTGCCTACCTGAGCCTGCCTAAAGAAGGCGAACCGGACATCGAAATTCCGGCGGCCTTCATTTCAGTTCCGTTTCCGGGGATTTCCGCCGAAGACAGCGAGAAGCTGCTGGTCAAGGTTATGGAAACCGAGATGTCCGATCTGGACGGTTTGAAAACCATGACCGGCACCGGCGCCGAAGGTTATGCCAGCCTTGTGCTTGAATTCGAGTTCGGCTGGGACAAGGAGGCCGTACTGGCCGAAATCCGCGCCGCGATGGACAAGGCCGAGGCCAAGTTTCCCGACGGCGCCGACAGCTATACCGTGGGCGAATTCAACTTCTCCGAATTTCCGATCATTATCGTGAACCTTGGCGGCAACCTGCCAGAGCGCACGTTGCTGAACGTTGCCCGTAATTTGCAAGACCGGCTGGAAAGTCAGGAAGCGGTGCTGGAGGCGACCCTCACAGGGCACCGCGACGAGATGCTCGAGGTTGTGTTCGATCCGCTCAAGCTGGAAAGCTACAATGTCAGCGCAGCCGAGCTGATCGGTGTTGTGGTCAACAACAACCTGCTGATCCCCGCCGGCGAGGTCGAAACCCCCACCGGCACGTTTGCCGTCAAAAT
>JBLIFE010000201.1:0-5027 GCA_047633515.1 Paracoccaceae bacterium
CCAGATGCGCGTGTATCCTGCTTCTGGACACGTCCTCGTCGATGGGCGGTGTGCCCATTTCGCAACTCAACGAGGGCCTCAAGGCATTCCAGAACGAAATCAAGGAAGACAGTCTTGCGTCAAAGCGAGTCGAGGTTGCAATCGTCAGCTTCGGTCCGGTAACTGTAGAACAGGATTTTGTTTCGGCTATCGACTTCAACGCACAATCTCTCGAAGCTCAGGGGACCACGCCAATGGGGGCAGCGGTCGAAACCGCAGTCCGGATGCTGAAAGAGCGCAAAGCGACCTACAAGACGAATGGCACGCATTATTATCGCCCTTGGGTCTTTTTGATCACCGACGGCGCGCCGACCGACAACATTCAGGAGGCGACCGCCCTCATCCATGCGGGGGAGGCCGACAAATCGTTGATGTTCTTCCCGATCGGAATCGAAGGTGCCGATATGAATGCGCTCAGGCAGATGTCGGTGCGTGAACCGTTGAAGATGAAGGGGCTGATGTTCCGCGAATTTTTCCTTTGGCTGTCTGCCTCGCTCGGGTCGGTATCGCAATCAAGCCCCGGTGACCTTGTGGCGCTGACCAACCCGACAGAGGGCCCTGAAGGTTGGGCGACAGTCGGCTGAGGTCCACAATGACCAGCTGGAAATACATCAACTCATCCGAAATCGGCACCGCGCACATCGAAACCGGAGTGCGCAAGCAAGACAGCAGCTTTTGCTGGATAGGTGCAACGCCGCACAAGGATACCACGGGGGCGTTAATTGCAATCGTTTCCGATGGAGCCGGTTCGGCAGAAAAAGGCGGGCAAGGCGCCGCCTTGGTCACACGCACTCTCGGGGTTCGCGCGCGTGAATTTTTGCGCACGCACACAACCCGCCCGACCGAAGCTGATATCGCACACTGGATTCAACAGGCCAGAGCCCGCATTGTTTTGGCAGCCCGCGCCCGCGACCTAAAACCTCGCGACTTTGCCGCAACATTGGTCGCGGCAATCGTTTTCGAGGACGAGGTTCTGATCGCCCACATTGGCGACGGCGCAGCTGTCGGGCTTCGCCACGACGCACAGAACTGGGAGACGCTCAGTTGGCCCGAGACCGGTGAATATGCCTCGACTACGTTCTTTGTGACAGATACGCCCTTTCCCAGCCTGCGCTTTTCACACCACGAAGGCCGGTTCGAACGGCTTGCGATTTTCAGCGACGGGATCGAGCGGCTCGCGCTGGATTTTCAGACGCAATCGCCCCATCAGGCGTTCTTTGCGTCTTTGACCCGTCCACTCGAGGCAGTCGAAGACGCCGGATGTTCGCGCCTGCTGTCCAGCAGCCTGTCAGCCTTTTTATCCTCGGAGCGCGTAAACGCCCGCACCGATGACGACAAAACTCTCATACTCGCGCTGAGGGCCTGATGATTTACAAGGTCGCCGGACAGAACATCACGATTGGCCACAGCCTTGGGCGCGGTGGCGAAGGCGAGGTCTTTTCGATCAACGAACTGCCCGATCTGGCGTTCAAAGCGTATCACGATTCCGTCCGCGACGACCGGGAACCCAAGGTTCGGGCGATGCTGGAGGCAAAGCTGGCCGCTGCGGCGTCGACCATCGCCTTTCCCAGTGCAGAAGTCCGCGACAGCGCCGGTCGGTTCGCAGGCTTCACGATGCGACGGGCGGTACATCACCACCCGATCCACGAACTCTATGCCCCTGCCTCCCGCAAAAAGCATTTTCCGGAGGCCAGCTACCGGTTCTTGGTGAAAACGGCCATGAACATCGCCAGAGCGGTTGCCAGCAGCCACAAACTGGGGTGTTTAATCGGCGACATCAACCACTCCGGCATTCTGATCTCGGATCAGGCCACCGCAATGCTGATTGACGCCGACAGCTTTCAGTTCATTCCCGACAACCGGCAGTTCTTGTGTCTTGTCGGCGTGCCGGAATACACCCCGCCAGAGCTTCAGGGCAAATCGCTGTCGAATATCGTCCGCACCCAAGAGCATGACGCCTTCGGGCTGGCGGTGGTGATCTTCCAGCTTTTGTTCATGGGGCGACACCCCTTTTCGGGGACGACCGAGCTGTTCGAGGACATCTCGATCGAGCGTGCGATTACCGAAAACCGGTTCGCCTATTCCAACGTCCGCGACACCGGCATGGCGCCCCCGCCCGGGGCCTGCGGGCTGTCGGACTTTCCCGATTACATCGCCGAAGCCTTCGAGACTGCGTTTGCGCCTATTCGTCCAAAGGGACGCCCGAAACCGAAAGACTGGATCGCCCTGATCGAGATGCTCGAGATCTCTTTGAGACCGTGCACTGTAAACGCGCTGCATCACTATCCGCGTGCCGCGAAAGACTGCCCGTGGTGCCGGATGGAGGCTGTGTTCGGCACCCCGATGTTCCTTGGCAAGCCGTGGATCCCTAACAAGGTCGGAACCGGGCAATCCGGCATCAGCAAGCCCGATATCGACCGGCTCGCAACCGCACTAAAAGATATCCCGATCCCCACAAGCATTCTGGCACCACCTGTGGGCTTTGCCTCGGGGCTGCCGCCCTCTTACGAAGCAGTAGATATCGCGGAGCGCGCAAAAACGAACACAAAAAAGAAAGTCGGGGCTGCGGCCGCAGTGCTTGCCGGTCTTTTTGTTCTGGTGCAGGGGCTGTGGATAATCACGCCTGCCTTTGGCTTGCTGACACTGGGGCTATGGTGGCGCATCAAACCCGAAAAGCGCACAAACCTGATCTTGCGGCGGGGCGAAGATACCCGCCAGCGGCTAAAGAACCGGATCGAGGAAATGCAGGCCAGCCGCCTGCAGCCAATCATCAGAATGATGGAAAAGCGCGCCGAGATTCTGGAAGATATCGAGGACCTGAAACAACTTTCGTTTCAGTACAGTCAGGTCAGAAGCGACTACGAAGAGGAGCGCCGTGAGATCCAGCTTGATAAATATCTGGACAACAAATTTATCCAGTCGAGCCGCATCGAGGGTCTCTCGAGCACTGACAAGTCCGCGTTGGCCTCTTTTGGCATCGAGACCGCTCTTGATCTGAGGCGGCGCAATCTTCGTCAGGTCTTCGGGATCGGACCAATCAAGGAAAAGGCCATCACAAGCTGGGTTGTGGCGCTTGAAAAAGATTTTCAATATCAAGTTGCCTATACCCAAACAGACATCGACGAAATCCGGCGCCGGCATGGTGACATCTTTTCGCGACAGCAGACCCTGATGGCACAGATCAACCCGTCCAGCCACAACCTGAAACGGGAGGTTGCAACTGTGGCGGCCCTTACCCGTGACAAACTTGATCTGGATGATATCGTGCTGCGTGAGACACTTGATGAATTTGCCCAGCTGCGATCGGATATCCTGTATCTCAAGTTAGGCGATCTGCCCTTGCCCATCATCGTTCCCTTTGCAGTCCCTTTTGACGACACGCTTTACGGCGATGCGCGGCGTGCGCTGGCAAGCAACACCGCTACAACCCGCAAGCGACTGCACTAGGCACGCCCGCGCGGAGCAGCAAGCTAGATTACTTAGAATGCTATCTATTTTCGCGTGCAATTTCGAATCGGCAGGATCGGTTGTTCACGCCTTCTTAGAAACCTCGAGCCTACAAAGGCGCACAGGCTCCCTGCTGCAAGGGAGCAGCCCTTTTGGAACATTGAGGACTCAAGACATGGCAATTGAAAAAACCGTTGCGTCAGCATCTATCGCGGAAGTCGTTGACCGGATTCTGGACAAAGGGGTGGTTATCGACGCCTTCATCCGGATTTCTCTGGTTGGTATCGAACTGATCTCCATCGAAGTGCGCGCCGTCGTCGCGTCAGTCGAGACATGGCTGAAATACGCCGAAGCCGTCGGTCTGACAGTCGATCCTGCTGCAGCCTGACGACAGGCCATTTTACCGATAGGGGCAGAGGCGGCGCGCATCCGGGCGCAGCGCATTCTGCCCCTAAAGGCTGACTGATACCGCCCCTGATCAGGCCGCGGTAGCGTCCACTTGACCCTGCGCCGTTTTCAATGACGCATCGGCGTCAATCATCATCCGGTCGGCATATATCAGGTCAACTTCCGTGATACCGATAAAGCCCAGAACGTGCCGCAGAAAGCCGGTTGCAAAATCCACATCCGATCCAGCCTACCTGCCACCAGAGGCCGCAATAACAATGGCCCGCTTGCCCTTCAATAGGCCCTTGGGGCCGTCAGAAGTATAGCGGAACGTCACGCGTGTCTGCAGCGCGACAATCAGGATGAGAAACCAGCGTCAATCAAAACTGCGTTTCGCCCTTCACGGGTGGATCTGACGGTTGTGACCGGTTCGGATAGAATGCGATTTTTCCGTGTTGGAAGGGATCGCTCATGCCGGGCTGCCATGTCACCGATCAACAGATGAGGCGCTTCGTGACGCTTAAAATGACCAACCCTGTCGCCGTCGCAGCGACTAAAGCCGGTTTCAGCCGGGCCACCGGCTACCGGTTGAAGGCCAGTTCCAGATTGCGTTCACAAAAGAAGGCGCCGCGCAGCCGGCGTCGCTCAGATCCGCGCAGACCCGCTTGGAGAGATTTTCGAGGCCGAAGTACTGCCACTTCTAAAGTCAGCACCGGGGTTGCGGCCGGTCGCTATTTTCGAGGAACTGCAGCGCCGCCATGCGGATCCGGGCCCCGGCATTTATCGCACGCCCGAGCGACGCATCCGCGCGTGGCGCGCTGAGCACGGGCCTGAGCACGGGCCTGAGCACGGGCCTGAGCAGGAAGTCATGTTCAGACAGGTACATGAGCCAGGCAAGATGGGCTTGTCGGACTTTACCGGCATGGGCAAGCTCGGCGTGACCATCGCTAACGAGCCATCGGTGCATCGGCTGTATCAGGTCCGGTTGGCCTGTTCAGGGGGCGAGCACGCCCATGTTGTTTTGGGTGGCGAGAGGTATGTCGCGCTGGCGGAAGGCCTGCAGAATGCCTTGTGGTCGCTCGGTGGCGTACCTGCAGAGCATCGCACCGACAGCCTCCCGGCGGCATTCAAAAAACTGGAGGCAAAAATCCGGA
>JBLIFE010000202.1:0-5026 GCA_047633515.1 Paracoccaceae bacterium
GCGGGAAAGTTGAAGTTGGTTTCCCACTTTGCGGCATTGAATTCGCGCACGCTGTCGACCTCGCCTGCGCGAAACGCCTCAAAGGCGACATCGCCATCGGTGAAAAACTCGTATTTGATTTCGTCCAGATTGTGCTGTCCGCGATTGAAGGGCAGATCGCCCCCCCACCAGTCGGGGTCCTTCTTGAGGGTCACAAAGCGGCCAGCCTCGTAATCGGCGATGACATAAGGGCCAGAGCCGACCGGCGCCTGAAGCGTGCTGTCATCAAAGGGGCGATCGGCAAAATCGGCCTTTTTCAGGATCGGTCTAAGCCCGAGAATCAGGGGCAATTCGTTATCTTGGGTGTTGAAGGTAAACCGCACGCTGCGTGGACCGCTGATTTGCGATGTCTCGATCTTTTGCCAGCTGCCGTGATAGCGCGGGTGCCCCAAAGTGCCCAACGTCTCGAAACTCCACAAGACATCCTCGGCGGTGACCGGGCTTCCATCAGAGAATCGGGCCTCGGGGCGCAGCGTGAATTCGACCCACGAGCGGTCGGGGGCGGTCTCTATCGATTCGGCCAAAAGCCCGTAAAGCGTAAAAGGCTCGTCCCAGGACCGGCCCATCAACGTCTCGAAGCCGTACGTGCGCCAACCGTAAGGAGCGGAGCCTTTCAATATAAACGGGTGCAAGCTGTCAAAGCCGCCCGTTTCGGCAAAAACGATGCGTCCACCCTTTGGTGCATCGGGGTTCACATAGGGGAGTGACACAAAATCCGGTGTCAGATCGGGGTCGCCATACATAGCTATGCCATGTTCGGGTTCTGCCGTGGCGATGCTTGCGGCGCAAACAAATGCAGCAATTCCTGCAAAACTGCCTGAAAATTCCAAGAACTTTACTCTCATCCGTGCCTGTCTCCCGATCTGGCGGGCGTTTGCCCTGTCTTGTTGTGAGAGAACCTATGCCTCCCTTTCAGGCATTTCAAACTTTTAACTTGGAGTGTCCCGCTGCGTTGGCTATAACAAGGATACTGCTCGATAGGTTTCTTGCCTGTATGAAACCTGCCTCAATAACTTAACGCCGGCTTCGTGCCGGCGTTTTTTTTCGTCTATGGCCCCTTTCGGGCCGCGACTTTGATACTTGGCATTTATTCCGCGTGTGCAGCATGCGAAGCAGGGTCCTGATAGATATTCATAACGGTTAAGGACGTGTAAAATGACGCTTTCAGGCAAGACAGCAGTAATCACCGGCTCAACTTCCGGCATCGGGCTTGGCATCGCACAAGAATTCGCAAAGGCGGGCGCGGATGTTGTGATCAACTCATTTAGCGATACTCCCGAAGATCACGCGATTGCGGCACAGATTGCCCGGGAATGCGGCGTGACGGCGCGCTTTATCAGCGCAGATATGTCGGACGGGGCGCAATGTCGTGATCTTATCGCACAGGCGGGCCGCTGTGATATTCTGGTAAACAATGCTGGTATTCAGCACGTCGCACCAATCGACGAATTTCCAACTGAAAAGTGGGATGCAATTATTGCGATCAACCTGACATCGGCGTTTCACACCACTGCGGTGGCGCTGCCGATGATGCGTGCTGCGGGATGGGGCAGGGTGATCAACATCGCCTCGGCCCACGCCCTGACCGCGTCTCCGTTCAAATCGGCCTATGTTGCGGCCAAGCACGGGGTGGTCGGACTTACAAAAACGACCGCACTTGAAACGGCCCGGGAACCGATTACAGCCAATGCGATCTGTCCGGGTTATGTGCTGACACCGTTGGTCGAGGCGCAAATTCCCGACACGATGGAAAAATATGACATGACCCGCGAGCAGGTCATAAAGAACGTCCTGCTGGATCGTCAGCCCTCAAAGGAATTCGCGACCATCGCGCAGGTGGCCGGAACGGCCCTTTTTCTGACAAGCGAGTCCGCCGCGCAGATCACCGGCACCACACTGAGCGTCGATGGCGGCTGGACGGCGCTTTAGCATGCCAAAACGCATCAATCTGGCGCTTCAGGGGGGCGGTGCTCACGGCGCGTTCACGTGGGGTGTTCTGGACCGGCTTTTGCAGGAAACCGATCTGGAAATTGCAGCCATGTCGGGAACTTTTGCCGGTGCTTTGAATGGTGCGGCTTTAAAGGCGGGCATGGCACAAGGCGGGCGGGAGGGCGCGTGCGAGAATCTTGACTGGTTGTGGGAGCAGATCGGGGCAACCGGCGACACGCCTTTGTCGGTCTGGATGCGGCCCTTTATGCCCAGCCCCGGCATGCTGGCCAGTTTGATCGAGCGCAGTCCGGGGTTCCGGATGTCGGATGCCTATTCGCGGGTGTTTTCACCGTATGATTACGGTGCTCTTTACAAGAACCCTTTGAAGGCGATTGTCGATCAGTTCCGGTTTGACACCATCTGTTCACAAGACGGGCCGGCGTTGTTCATCTCGGCCACGAATGTGCGCAGTGGCAAGATTCGTGTGTTCGATGCCGCCGAGATCACCACCGATGTTATCCTTGCCTCGGCCTGCCTGCCGACTGTGTTTCAGGCGGTCGAGGTTCTGGACACGCGCACAAACACATTAGAGGCTTATTGTGGATGTCCGCAGCCTGATTGACTGAGACACAGGCTCAGACTTTAGGCGTCGATGTCGACTTTGGGAGCGGCGGTGGGGGGCTGTTCTTTTTGCACGACAAGCGGCGCGGCCACCACGGGTGGTATTTGTCCCCCGCGCGCCGGCTTGAGTTCGCTGGGATAAACAAGTCCGGCCGAGATCACCAATTTCGCAGCATCCTCGATCGTCATATCCAGATAAATAAGGTCGCAATCGGGCACAAACAGCAAAAAGCCCGATGTCGGGTTTGGTGTCGTCGGCAGAAAAACCGACGTCATCTTGTCGTCGCGCGGAACCTTTTGGCGAACCTCGCCCTTGGCCGTGGTCGAGACAAATCCGATGGACCAGATCCCGATACGTGGATATTGCAGCAAAACGGCCTTGTCGAATTTGGCCTCGCTTGATTGCGAGAAAACCGTCTCGGCAATCTGTTTGAGCCCGTTATAGAGCGAGCGCACAACCGGCATCCGGTCCACGACGCTTTCGGCCCAGCGGATAAAGGATCGCCCGATCAGGCCCTTTGCTGTCCACCCCACAAAGATTGTGAACAGGAAAAAGACCACAACACCAATGCCGCGCACATCGGCCTGCGTTTCTTCCCAACCAAAGAGTGTTTGGAACAACCGGTCGGGCTTGTAAGGGTCGGGCACAAACGGCAGCACAAACCCGTCGACCCAGCCGATCACCGTCCAGATCAGCCAAACAGTCATTCCCACAGGCGCAATCACGACAAGCCCTGTCAGGAAACTGGATCGCAGCCCCCCAAGCATCCCCAATCGCCGACGCGACGGAAGGCCGGGGTGGTTGTCATGGTCGTGGTCTTGCATTTGTGCTTCCTTACGCGAATTGACCCATAGCTAAGCACCTCGATACCAAGACTCAAGGGACACGGCATTTATATGCGCCTGCCTGAGCCGATCTAGGCTTGGGTGTGTTTCCGGGTGCTGATTTCATGGGCAATTTGCGCCCCCAGACGCGCATTGTTCAGCACCAGTGCAATGTTTGCAGCCAAAGAACGCCCCTCTGTCAGCTCGAATATGCGCGCCAGCAAGAACGGTGTCACCGCCTTTGCTGCGATGCCTTGTTGTGCGGCTTCGTGCAATGCGCGTTCGATGACCGGCGTCATGACCGAAAGCGGAATTTCACTTGCTTGCGGAATGGGATTGGCCACGAGTTGCCCCCCCGGCACCCCGAGAGAGACGCGCATCAGGTGGGATTTTGCGATTTGTGCTGCGCCATCCATCCGCAATGGACTTACCAGACCCGAACTCCGCGCCCAAAAGGCAGGAAACGCGTCCTGACCAAAGGCAATCACCGGAACGCCAAGGGTTTCAAGCACTTCAAGGGTTTTGGGGATATCCAGAATGGCCTTTGCACCGGCAGCCACAACCGTCACCGGTGTGGCGGCCAGCTCGTAAAGATCGGCCGAGATATCAAAGCTGTCTTCGGCACCGCGGTGCACCCCGCCGATACCTCCCGTCGCAAAGACCGCAATATCCGCCAGATGGGCGGCGATCATCGTGGCCGCAACGGTCGTGGCGCCGGTGCCGCCGTTGGCGATGCAAACGGCCAGATCTGCACGCGATAATTTTGCCGCACCGTGCATTTGCGCCAGTTTTTCCAGATCCTCCGGACCAAGCCCGATTTTCAACCGCCCGTCCAGAACCGCAATCGTGGCAGGCACCGCGCCGTGTGTGCGCACCTCTGCCTCGACCTTTCGAGCCGTTTCAAGGTTTTGCGGAAACGGCATCCCGTGGGTGATGATCGTACTTTCCAGCGCAACTACGGGCGCACCGGTGGCTTTGGCTTGTGCAACTTCGTTGCTGAAATCCATGGGCAGCGTCATAGGTTGGTTTCTCCTGATACATAAAGTGCGGTCACATCGAGAGCCGCGTCGAGGGCATTTTGCGGGTCGGCTCCGCGGCGTTCGGCGGCAATGTGTGCGGCCATGAACGTATCGCCTG
Organism: Paracoccaceae bacterium; assembly: GCA_047633515.1. Lineage (GTDB taxonomy): Bacteria > Pseudomonadota > Alphaproteobacteria > Rhodobacterales > Rhodobacteraceae > JBLHUT01. The sequence continues at coordinate 4,552 of JBLIFE010000202.1, forward strand.
CGCCAGTGACCCGCACGACTGTAACAGGTGGCGGATGCCCGTTCAAAAGTTGCGTACCAAAGGCCAGCGCGCACGGATGCCCCCCGTCCGTCACCAGCACCCGGGCGACACCGTGGGTGCGCAAGGTACGCGCGGCTTCTTCGGCACTGCCAAGTCGGGTGCCAAGTAGCAGTTCGGCCTCGATCCGGTTGATATATAGTGTCAGGCCCGCGTGATGCAGCACCGGCTCCAGTCTGCGGACCTTACCCGGAGAGGCTGGCGCCACGCGCAAATCGGCACCTGCAAATGCGGGATCGGCCACAATCTGCCTCAAAAGGCTCTCGGTCAGGTTGCCATCAAGAACGATCGCACCTTCAAATTCTGCGCCCATCCGACCGTCAAGAAACGGCTCGAGGATGTGTCCTGCGGCAGCCTCCAACGAATGGGCATCCGCCACCGCTGCAATCAGCCCGTTTTCCGCCTCGATGGCCATGTA
>JBLIFE010000203.1:0-5005 GCA_047633515.1 Paracoccaceae bacterium
GGCGGGAAAGCAGAAGAAGCGGCGTTGGCCGGATTGGCTCAGACTTAATACCGCGCCAAGACGACGACGCGGCGGCAAACCCCGGATCAGGATACGACCGAAACGTGGGCTTATTCCCCGATAGTATGGATTTGCACACCGCCCCCGCAAACGTCGCGGGCAATGTCGACGACGTGCTGGTGATGGGTAAGATAGATTGCCTGCCCCCGCCGACCGACCTGTTCCATAACGCGGCACGCAGAGCGCGTGCGGTCTTCGTCGAATGTCTCGAAAATATCGTCACAAAAAAACGGAAGCGACGTGCCCTGATCGGCGAGTTGTTCATAGGCCGCAGCGCGCAATGCCAGATACAGCTGGAAACGCGTGCCTTTGGACATATCTTGCGCCTGCTTGGCCTTGCCCTGTGCATCCAGCGCCAACAAGGTTTCCGACGCTCCGTCAATCTGGGTCTGTAGCTGGCAATAGGCTCCGTTTGTCAGCTTCGCAAAAGCGGTCTCGGTGGCCTGCATCATCGTGCTGCGGTGCTCATCGCGGTAACGACGGATCGCGGCTTCGGCAAGGCGGTGCCCGAGGCTCAATTCAAGATGACGCAGCGCCTCATCCTGCATCTCAAGCTCCAGCGTCGCCTTGCGCTCGACGTGTTGCGCAACGTCGCTGTCGCCCCCGATGGCGCGCACCTCTTGCTCGGCGGTGGTCCGCGTCTCGATCGCGCGCTTGAAAAGCTTCTCGATGTCTTCAAGATCGGTACTGACTTCGGCCAACTGGGCGTGCAAGCCCGCCTGAGTTGCCCCCACCAGCATGGCACGCGCTTCGTTTTGGTTTGCAAGATCGAGAAACGACAACAAATCACCCACAAGCTCCTCCCGTCTGGCCCGGTCGGCAATCACCTCCGAAGCGGTGCTCACCGTCTGGCGCAGCGCGCTTAGAGAACCGGTATCGATCCCTTCGGGAAACAGCCCCGCCATTTCATGAACCTCAATATCGATGTCATCCAGCCCCTTTTGCGTCTTGTCCAGATCCTGTTCAAGCACGTCAATCCGCGCCATCAAATTGGCCGATCTGCCCTGTGCATCAGACGCATTTTGCGCCATCGCCCTGAGCGCATTATAATCCGCAAGCGGTGCGTCCGTGATTGCCCCCCCGACCTTTTCGACCAACTCGCGCACTTTCTCGCGGAACTGGGCCTGATCGGCTTCCATGGCCGACACCTGCCGCTGAGACGTCACGCGCGCTTTCTCGTGCGTGCGCATTTCGTGAAGCAACTGCACCGAGTTCTCTAGCAGATCGGTGTTCAGCCCCGCCGGCAACGCGCCGGCGACCTGCGCCAGCCAATCACGGCGGGCGGCGTTTGCGGTGTCTTCCAGTTCAGTGCATCTGGCGGCCCGCTTTGCCCGCTCCTCGTTCAGGTCATCGACGCGTGCCGTGGCTGTGCGCAAATTCTCCTGACGGGTGCGTTGCGCCGCAAGACCGGTTTTCGCAACGCCGACAAGATCGGCGAATTCCGGCGCGTCACGCGGGATGTGCGTTGACAGCACTTCGGTCAACCGGTGCGCCCTGTCGAACGTTTCCCGATGCGTGTCTTCAAGCCGGCGCAGGTCCGCCCGCGCTTGTGCGGCTGTTTCATGCTTTGCGAGCCAGATCACAAAAGCCTCTGGCGCAACCGGCGCGTCAATTCCTGCCTCGCGTACAGCATCCAACAGGCGGCTTTGCGCATTCTCAAGGCTGCCGGCCAAGTGTGCAATCTGTTGCTGCGCCAAGTCCGCCCGCGCCTCAAAAGCCGCAAGATCCTGTTCGTGCTGGCGCAACGTTCCCAGATCGGCCGCATACGAAAGCCGCAGATCCGTCGCACCGTCGACACGCACCATCGCGCCTTCGAAACCTTCGGCTGTCTGCGCATTCAGGCGGGTCTTGTGCGCCTCCCACAAACCATCACGCTCGGCCCTCAATATTCGGGCTTCTTCATCGTCAATCAGCCCCTCCATCGACTTGATCTGTGCAATCCGCGCACTGCGGCCGGCAAGCTCGACACGCGTGTCGTCAAGGTCACCAACAGCCACCTCATGCCGGCGTGTCACGTCCTTCAGACACGCAACAAGCGTTTCGGCCTCCTCCAATGTCACACGACAGCTGGGCAGCACGTCGAAACCCTGCCCCTTGATGGTCAATCCATCCAAAGCCACACGGGCATTCCGACGTCCGGTTTTCACCGCCTCATGCGCCGCCGCATACCGCGACAACAAGGTATCCACATCAAAGCGTGCCAGAATACCCGCAAAGTCCACTTCGTCAGGGACCCCGGTGGCAAGCGCACGCTGTGCGGCAGTGGCGGCCTCGATCTTTTGATCCAGATCCACGACCTCGGCGTGTGCGGCTGAGACCCGCTGCCGGGCATCGCGCAGGCCTTCACGCGCCTGCTCAAGCTGAGACACCACAGCCGAAGACAAAACCAGCCCCTCGGGGTCGCACCCTTCAGGTGCACCAAGATCACTGACCAGCAGACGCATATCGGCCCGTTCCTGCGCAAGCTTGGCCTGGCGCCGGTCAAGATCAAGATCGGCTGTCGCATAGCGGCTTCTGAGGCCATCCAGATCGTCAAGCGTTTGCGCCAGCGCAAGATGCGCGGGGTGCTGCTCGACTGCCGCCAGTTCCGTGCGCAGCATGTCGCGCTCCGCCACAAGCTTTTTGGCGTGGCCTTGCGCCCTCGCCTGTTCGGTCAGCATCCGCACCAACCCTTCGGGGTCGATATCCAGCTGCGCGGGCCATGCGGCAAAAGCGGCGAGCCTTTCCTCCAGCGCATCGATTTTTCCAAGCAAAGGCAGGGCCTTTAGCCTGGCCTCGAGTGCGGCCTTGGCTGCAAAAAAGGTCTTGCGCTGTGCGGACACGTGCGTTTGCTGCGCGTGGGCCTCATCGACCGCCTGTTTCAGCCTGCGATATTGTGAGGCAGGCACATCAATCGCGCGGATTTGCCGTTCGACCTCGGTATGCTCCTTTTTCAGAACAGCAAGGCGCGTTTTATTTGCACGTTTTCGATAGATTTCATCAGCCTGTACCCTGACACCGTCAAGCACCACAGACAGATCACTGATCCCGGCCGCCGCCGAAAATAGCAACCGCCCGATGTCGCCTTTGGCCTGGGTAATTTCCTCGCCACCCTTTTCGATCGTTACATCGTCCAGGCACAACAGGCTGCGGTAATCCTCTTGTGAAAGCCCGCTCAGACGGCTTTGCAACGCGGCATCAGGCACGACAGCACCGTGAACATCGCGCAAGGACCCGTCGCGCGTGGGAAGCCGCGCAAAGGCCGTTTCGGTGCCGTCGATATCCAACAACCCTGAAACCCGCAAATTCTTGCGCTGGTGAAGGAAATCGTACTGCTCTCTATGAGGAAAGCCGTAAAGCAGCCGTAAGTAGGCCTCCATTGTGGTGGTCTTGCCGGCTTCGTTCGGGCCATAGATAACATGAAAATCCGGTGTTCCAACCGCTCTGCGAGGCCCGAAATCATAACCTCGACCGGTAAAGCCACCGAAAAAATCCAGGGTCAGCTGTCGCAAACGCATCATTCGGAGGCCCCCTTCATCAAGGCAAGCAGATGTTCTGCTCCGGCCTCGGAAAGCGTGGCCGCCAAGGCAGCACGCGCCGCCTCGTCGGGCATCAAAACCGCCCGCCGGCTGGCTGGCAAGTGTGACAGCACCTCGTCCACTTCCGCCAGTGCCTGTGCCGCGAACCCCTCCTGGGTTGCGATCTGCGCCATCAGGCGACCAAGCTCACGGGTGGCGCTGGTGTCGGTTGTTGCGGTGGTGGTCGCTGGCGCCTGCAACGCGAAAATAAGCTTCTCGACCCACAATCGCCCGGTCTGCGCGGCCATCGTCGAGACTGTTTCGGTCCAGACATCCCTGTCGCGCAACACCTGCCAGTGGCGGGTCGTGTTTCCGGCAAGTGTGAGTCGTAAAATGACTTTGTCACCCGCATGCTGGCCTTCTTTCAAAGCGGAAAGCCCCGTGCGTATCCGCGCCCGGATCTCGTCATCGGTTTCGGCACCCGAAACATCGATGCTGTGCCCGGCAAAACTTACCACACAGGTCGGCACTTCGTTCAGGACAAAACCGGTGTCCTTGATCGTGACAAGCGTGGCTGACTTGGGCCCCGCCTCGCCGATGTCCCGCCCTTGCGGGATCCCTGGCATAACGACCCAAGGGGCCTCGTTGTGAACCTGCCGTTTGTGCACGTGGCCCAGTGCCCAGTAATCAAAGCCAAGCGCAACCAGTTCGGCGGTGGAACACGGCGCGTAATTGTCGTGCCCGGACGCACCGGCCAAAGACGTGTGCAGCATTGCAATATTGACCGCACCGGGAACGGGCGCACCGAACTTTCCCAGCAAGCTGTCGGGGGCGTGCTTGCCGTTGAAGCTGACGCCGTGAATCCAGACATCCCGACCGGCAAGCTGCTGTTTGCCGCCCCGCCCGTCAAAGGTATGCACATTGTCAGGCAACGCGATCTCGCCTGTGATCGGGTTCTCGGCATCGTGATTACCCTTGACGTAAAAGACCGGAATGTCGGCGCTTTGCAATCGTTCGAACTGTGCAGTCACAAAGGCGGCGGTCTTTGCACTTCGTTGCGCCCCGTCATAAAGATCGCCCGCAATCAGCAGAGCATCGACGGTTTCGGATAATGCTGTGTCGACAATCCGGACAAAAGCCGACCGCGTCGCCGACTGGATGCTTTCCCGCAAGCCTTCATCCCGCAGAGCCAACGAGGTCAGCGGTGAATCGAGATGAACATCAGCGGTGTGCAATATCTTGATCAAGCAGCGTCTCCCATTATCCGGTGCCTTGATCGGCCACGGGATCTAATCTTTGCCTGCACGATCCAGAAACCACACCGGCAGGTCAACGCAAATCGTTCTGCAATCGTTCTGTGAACCACAATCCGGCCATAAGGCTAGAGGGCGAAAAATTCTGTCATCCGAAAAGGTTTGCAAACAACTTCGGGTTTGTCGCGCATCCTC
>JBLIFE010000204.1:0-4990 GCA_047633515.1 Paracoccaceae bacterium
GCCGGTCATCACGGGCCGCGTTGTTGATCAGCGCATGAGGTGGCCCGAGCCTGTCCAGCAAATTTGCAAACGCTTGGCCCAGTGCTAGAATATCGCGCAAATCCGCCTGTTCAAAGGCGATTGTTGCGCCCATTTCCTCAAGTTCGGCCACGCGCGCGGCGCTGCGGTGTGCATCGAAATCGATAAACCCGACCCGGGCGCCTTGTTCGGCAAACCCCCTCAGGATATCGGCACCGATCCCGGAGGCGCCGCCGGTAACAAAAACAGTCTTGTCTTTGAGGCTGGGATAAATAGCAAAGTTCTGCATTAGGTTCCTCGTGCGTTTTGACTTCGATACCGACAAATCCGCCCCAAGTCACGCCTGCACCCGAAGTGACGCACCACCCTGCACGCTTGCAGCTTTTGTGCGCAGCCCCTAAATCATGGCGTATGTTTTCACACGTCTCCAGCCCGCCGTTCCCGCCTGCACCGGCCTCGTTCAACTTGGCTGCCTATGTTCTGGCTGCGGCCTCTACGACACCAGATAAGACTGCCTTGCAAATCATCGACCCCGACGCCCCGCGCAGTTGGAGCTTTGGTGCATTGCGCGATGCGGTGGCCAGCACGGCCTCCGGTTTGCGGGCAATGGGCCTGAACCGTGCAGATCGGGTGCTGATGCGGCTTGGCAATACCGAGGATTTCCCGATCGTCTATCTGGGAGCGATCTGGGCAGGGCTTGTTCCTGTGCCGACTTCATCGGCGCTCACACAGGCAGAGATTTCGACCATCGCCGCTCAGGTTGAACCGGCCCTGATTGTGGCAGATCCCGGTGTGCCCTTGCCCGAAACGTATCGCTGCCCCGTCGTGACAGCGGCTGGCCTGCGCGACACGAACACTTTGGTGGAGGCCGAAACCGGCGATCCTGAACGCCCTGCCTATATTATTTTCACATCTGGAACCTCGGGGCAGGCTCGCGGGGTTGTGCACGCGCATCGCGCGATCTGGGCACGGCAGATGATGTGGCGCGGCTGGTATGACCTGCGCGCCGACGACCGCCTGTTGCATGCCGGCGCGTTCAACTGGACCTACACGCTGGGCACTGGCCTGATGGATCCGTGGGCCGCAGGTGCCACCGCGCTTATCCCTGCCCCCGGCACAGCCGCCACCGGTCTTCCGGGTTTGCTCGCCAAACACAAGGTCAGCCTTTTTGCCGCCGCACCGGGTGTTTATCGGCAAATGTTACGCTGTGATCCCTTTCCGGCACTGCCAACCTTGCGCCACGGGCTTTCGGCGGGCGAAAAGCTGCCAGAGGCCCTGCGCGCGCGGTGGCAGGCGCAAACCGGAACCACAATTCACGAAGCCTTGGGCATGTCGGAATGCTCGACCTTCATTTCGGGCTGTCCCGCGCATCCCGCCCCTCAAGGCACCAGCGGACAACCGCAACCGGGACGCAGGATTGCCGTTCTGGACGATGAAGGACAGCCTGTCGCGCGCAACACACCCGGTGTGCTGGGGGTTCACAAAACCGACCCCGGTCTGATGCTGGGATACCTGAATGCGGGCGATTGCATGTCTGGCGACTGGTTCGTGACAGGCGACACCGTTTCGATGGACGATCACGATGCGGTCACTTATCTGGGGCGGGCTGATGACATGATGAATGCCGGGGGCTTTCGCGTCTCGCCACTGGAGGTAGAGGCCGCGATGCTGACCCATCCCGCCCTTATCGAAGCTGCTGCCGTGGAGGATGAAATCGCCGCTGACACCCGCGTGATCCGTCTGTTTTATGTCGCGACACATCCGGTCGCGGACCAGGATTTGCACGATCACGCCGCCGCCCTGTTGGCCCGCTACAAATGCCCGCGCATTTTTACGCTTTGTGACAGCCTGCCCAAATCGGGCAACGGAAAGATCAACCGCCGCGCACTGCGCCGATAAGCCCCTTTCCTTCAAGCCTGTGACTGGTAACAAGGCCCCTCACCTCAATCAAGGCCCGCTGAAAATGGTAAAACTCGATATTCTGTCCGATCCGATCTGTCCGTGGTGCTATATCGGGAAAACCCTTCTTGATCGTGCGTTGGCGTCGAACCCGGATCATCCGTTCGTGATCGAGTGGCACCCTTTCCAGTTGAACCCCGACATGCCCGCAGGCGGCATGGACCGGCGCACGTATCTCGAGACAAAATTCGGTGGCAAGAAACGCGCCGTCGAGGTTTATTCCAACATCACAAACGCCGCCGCCAAGGCCGGGTTAGAGCTTGATTTCGGGACGATCACACGCACGCCCAACACACTTGACGCGCATCGGTTGATCCACTGGGCGGGCATCGAAAAAATGCAGGGACCGGTCGTGGATGCCCTGTTCAAGGCCTATTTTCATGACGGGCGCAACATTGGCGATCATGATGTTCTGGCCGATATCGCGGATGGCGCAAAGATGGATGCAGCCGCCGTTCGCCGCCTCTTGAGCGGAGATGTCGATGCCAAGGATATCCGCGACCGGGATGCCCATGCGCGTACCCGCGGGGTCACCGGCGTGCCGACCTTTATCGTGGCAGAGCAACATGTCGTCCCGGGGGCACAGCAACCTGAATTGTGGGAAAAACTTATTACGGAAATCAACGAGCAGCTTTGATGTTTCAAGCTGTCGCGCACATTGCCCTTCGCCAAAAGAGAGCCATTTTATGAAGCCGACTACATGATGCCTGCCTCCTCCGACGTACGGCGTCTGTCACAATCCGAGTTCATCGCATTGATGGCAATGCTGTTTGCGACGATTGCCTTCTCGATCGATTCCATGCTTCCCGCGATGCCCCAGATTGCCGCAGAGTTAAGCCCCCTTGCGCCCAATCAGGCGCAGTTGGTGATTACAAGCTTTGTGCTTGGGATGGGGATCGGCACGATGTTCTCGGGGCCGTTATCGGATGCCTTCGGACGCAAGCCGGTGATTATCGGTGGGGCCGTGATCTATGCCGGCGCGGCTGCATTTGCCTATTTCGCCCAAAGCCTCGAGGCCGTCCTGCTGGCGCGGGTTGTGCAGGGGATCGGAGCCGCAGGACCACGCGTGGCGGCGCTTGCGATTGTCCGCGACCTGTATTCCGGTCGACAGATGGCACGAATGATGTCTCTGATTTTCCTGATTTTCTCGTTGTTTCCTGCGGTAGCGCCGGCACTGGGTCAATTAATTATCTGGGGTGTTGGCTGGCGCGGGATTTTTGGTGCTTTTATCGTATTTGCACTCATTTCAGCCACGTGGTTGGGCCAGCGGCAACCCGAAACTCTGGCCGTTGAAAACCAGCGGCCATTCCGCCCCGCACAATTGTGGCAAGGCTTGTGCGAGGTAGCCGGGAACCGCATCGTTCTGTGCGCCACCGCGGTACAGGCTTTGTGTCTGGGCACACTTTTTACGGTTTTGTCTGCCACGCAGCAAGTTTTTGACATCACCTATGGCTACGGCGACAGTTTCCCGCTGTGGTTCGCCCTTATTGCGATTATGGCGGCCTCTGCTTCTTTGCTGAATGCGGCCTTGGTCGAACGGTGGGGAATGCGCTTTTTGATCAAACTTACGCTTGGTGGGCAAATCGTGTTGTCGGGGAGCCTTGTGATTTTGTGGTCGACCGTAACGCTGCCGCCAGTTGTTGATTTCGCGCTGTTTGTGGTCTGGGTAACATCGGTATTTTTTCAGGCCGGCATGACCTTGGGTAACCTGAATGCGCTGGCGATGGAGCCTATGGGCCACCGCGCAGGTATGGCCGCGTCTGTGGTGGGGTCGGTGTCAACGGTTCTTGCAGTGGCCATTGCCGCCCCCGTCGGGCAGCTTTTTGATGGTACGGCACTGCCACTGACGACCGGAGTGCTGGTCTGCGTCAGTGCCGCGTTCGTCTTGATGCAGGGCATGGGGCGCGGCTGAACTTCAGCCGGCCTTGCGGGCCTCTTTGCTGGCCTTGTCCTTTTTTCCCTGTGCCACTTGTTCTGCCAGATCGCGGGCAATCGCGAACGCGCCTTTGATCTTGTCGCCAGCTTTGGGCCAGTCGCCACGGACGATGATCTTGTTGTCGCGCACTTTGGCCATTCCGTTTTGCGCCTGCAAAAAGGTCACAAGCCCTGCTGGATTCGAGAATTTGTCTCTGTGGAACTGCAAGGTCGCTCCCTTTGGCCCGGCATCAAGCTTGGCAATACCCGCACGTTTGCACATTGCCTTGATACGGATCACCAGCAGCAGCGTGTTCACTTCCTTTGGTAACGGGCCAAAACGGTCGATCAACTCGGCGGCGAATCCCTCCAGTTCGACCTTGGTAGTCAAACCAGACAAGCGACGGTAGAGCCCCAACCGGACATCAAGATCAGGAACATAGACCTCGGGAATTAGCACAGGCACGCCAAGGTTGATTGTCGGCGCCCACTGATCTCCCTCGTCGCTCAAACCTTCGAACTCGCCCGACTTGATCTTTGAAATCGCCTCTTCGAGCATCGCCTGATACAATTCATAGCCCACTTCGCGCATCTGGCCCGATTGCTCCTCGCCCACCAGATTGCCCGCGCCGCGAATGTCGAGGTCTTGGGACGCCAGCGTGAACCCCGCCCCCAGACTGTCAAGTGACCCCAGAACTCGCAGCCGTTTTTGCGCCGTCGCCGTCAACTTCTGACGGGGCTTTGTGGTCAGATAAGCAAAGGCGCGCGCCTTTGAGCGGCCCACCCGCCCCCGTATCTGGTAAAGCTGTGCAAGACCGAACATATCGGCACGGTGCACAACCATCGTGTTCGCGGTCGGAATATCAAGCCCGCTTTCCACAATCGTTGTCGCCAGAAGAACGTCGTATTTACCGTCGTAAAACGCGTTCATGCGGTCATCAAGATCACTCGCTGCCAACTGCCCCGTGACCGTTACAAAGGTCACTTCGGGAACCTGGTCGCGCAAGAATGCCTCGATCTCGGGCAGGTCGCTGATGCGCGGAACCACGTAAAACGACTGCCCGCCACGATAATGCTCACGCAGCAGCGCCTCGCGGAT
>JBLIFE010000205.1:0-4984 GCA_047633515.1 Paracoccaceae bacterium
TTCGCGCCGGGTCGGCCTGAAGCGATTGCTTGGGCTGCGGACAGTCCAGACACACCGCCTGCACACCCGAGCCCGAACACAGGCACGCGCATGATATTCTGGCGAAAACCCATTTCGGTGAATGCTTGGGCCTCAAGAGAGGGTGTCGCGATGCCAGTAGACGTAACAGTGACAACGCAATCAACGTCGGCTCCGGTCCAACCTGCATCATCAAGGGCGCGTTGTGCAGCCTCAATGAACATGGCCTTTGCGCCTGTCATAAAGGCTACATTCCGATCTGCCCAACCATGATCGTCTGAGAACCAGCCAATAGGAACAACAGAATATCGCTTGTCGATGCCTGCAGTATCGAAGGTCTTTGAAAGTCTGTCAAACTGAGGGTACTTCTGACCAAAGATAATAGATGCGCGTTCTCTGACCTCAGTTTGGGCCAAACAGTGAGGCGGTAGCGCGGTAGATAAACCATGCATATAGACTGACATTACGGACCCTTTAAAAATTAGGACTGATCAATGAGCGGTCAGTCCTTTTGATAGATTTAGTTTCTCAAGCACATATACAAATTTCGACGTGCTGTTACGTACCGTCTGCCAAAACTCAAAGGTCTTCGGAACCGGCAATATCAGCCGTTTTTGGCACCAGCATGGGGGACATCTTTCTTTTTGGCCGATAGATGAAGGAAGAAGCACCTCGAACCAGTCACCCCCAAGGCAATCAGTTGGGGCTGCTTCGCCGCATCTGAGCGCTCAGCGCAGGCCAAAAAAGCTCAGGATGAACAAGACGATGACCACGAAGCCTACGATATATACGATCCGGTTTATTGCATTCCTATCTGCTCGGGGAGTGACTCAATGCCACCGACATTGCCAAGCATAAGCCATCGCAACACCGGGCGAACTGACACGGATCAGTGCGCGGCTCACCGCAGCACGCCATTGTGTGCCTGAGACATCGGTTTTGATCGCAGGGCCATGACGAAGGTCGCAGAACCCGGGCCCGCATCGTGTCTCTTATCGAGACCTGCAAGCTGAACGGCGTCGAGCCATACGCCTACCTCAAGGCAACACTCGAAGCCATCGCCGCTGGCCATCCATCCACCCGCATCGATGAACTCATGCCCTCGGACTTTGACAAACAGTCCTGAAACCGCTTAAGGTGGTCACAGATTTAGAACGATCACCCTACGATTGAGGGCGTTTTGATCTACCTGCATTTCAGTAATCGATCCGGAACAAAAAAATGATTATTTACGCCGTGACCGCCGTCCTCTTTCTCGTGATCGACGCGATCATGCTGACTTTTGTGATGAAGCCGCTGTTCACGCGCCACTTGGGCGATGCGATGCGGGACAGCCCGATGTTGGCGCCCGCGGGTTTGTTCTATCTTGCCTACGTGGCGGGTCTTGTCTTTCTGGTCTCGGTCCCCGCCTTGCGCGATGCGGCCCCCGGTCGCGCAGCGCTGCACGGGGCCATCATCGGTGCGATGGCCTACGGAACTTACGAGTTTACGTCGATGTCGATCATGAAAGACTGGTCGTGGCAGATGGTTGCGACAGATACGATCTGGGGGGCGGTCCTGACAGGGTTTAGTGCTTGGGCTGGTGTCGTTCTGCTGCTACGCTTTCATGCCTGATTTTCTGACGACAGTGCCAGAGCCTGTGGACATTCAGGATTCCCATTTGGCATGATTTCTAATTCAAACTTCCAAAATGGAGGTTTGAACGAACAAGCAGCGGTTTGTGGTGTCGGACATCTTGTTGCAGCGGCTTGACCGCATCTTCCGGGTAAGGTCAGTGATGCCGGGGCCGCAGAAAAGGACAATCGCCTGTTTCTGGAAGCGGTCTTCTGGCGGGGGCGCACCGGGTCGCTGTGACGCGACCTGCCGCCTGCCTTTCGTCACTGGAACAGCCAGTTCCGGCGGTTTCGCCGATAGGCCAGGGCCGGAGCATTCGAGAGCCTTTCCAAAGCTATGAGCGAAGACGTCGACCTAGAATACGCCCTTATCCCCTCTCGTCAGATCACTATGTGATCGCTTGCCGGGCAATGGATGGAACTATCGTTCAGGTCCACCAAAAGGCTACCGGCGCAAAAGGGGGACTCAACATCAGGCCATTGGGCGCTCGCACGGCGGATTAACGATTAAAGCGGATTAACGACTAAAATCGTGGCATAGGTGGATGCGCTCGGCAATCTGGTGCGCTTCGTGCTGCTGCCGGGACAAGCGCATGATATGAAGGGCACCTCTAAAAATTGCGGCTGATCTGACGGCGGTGTAGCCATTGGGCCTGTGTGAGATGGAGTGTGCTTGTCATGGCGCAGATGGTTCTTTGATCTTTCGGATCGTTACGCGCGCCTAGATGCGAAGAAGGACCCGCTGATCGGGATCAATGTTGTGGTGCCGTGGGGCGCGTTCCGGCCTTTGCGTGAGCTGGTCTGGCGCAAGCCTGATGAATGCGGTGCTGATGTTCGAGATGCTGGTTCCGAGCGCGCGTTACAACCTGTCAGACGATCAGATCGCGTATCAGGTGTGCGACCGGCTTTCGTTCATGCGGTTCCTAGGGCTTGGGCCTTGGGGACCGGGTGCCTGACGCGAAGACGGTCCGGCTCTAGCGGGACGATCTGGCGAAGGCGGGCATGGTCGATGAACTTTTCGCGTAGTTCGACGGGTATCCGGCGCGGCAGGGCTGTATCGCGCGTGGCGGGCCGATCCTTTACGCGTCCATCGTGCCGGGCGTCCATCGTACCGGTGCTGCACAATTACAACAAACGCGAGAAAAACGCGTCGATCAAGGCGGATGAGACTCCGGAGGGCCGGGCTGACAAGCGGTCGCAGAAGGATGTTGGTGCGCACTGGACCCGGAAACATGGCAAAAGCCGCTACGGCTACAAGGACCACCTCGATGCGGACCGAAAGCACAAGCTGATCCGGCGTTATCACGTCAGCCCCTCTCGGGACATTGCTTGGCAATGCCCTGCCGGGCAATGGATGCCGCCTCACCGCTGCTGCCGTGCATGACAGCCAGGCGGTGGATCAATTGTTGACGCGGGAAAACGCCTGTTCCGGGGTCTGGGGTCCGGGCGGATGCCGCCTATCGGTCGGCCGGGATCGAAGCGATGCGAAAAGCCAGGAAGCTGACCAGCCACATTCACTGGCCATGGCAAGCGGGGCAAGCTGCTGACCCGGCAGGCCCGGAAGAGCAACCGCACCAAACCCACAATGCGGGTCCGAGTCGAGCATATCTTTGGCGCGCAGGCCAATGACATGGGCGGCACACTTGTGCGAACCATCGGCCTCGTGCGGGCCAAGGCCAGGGCCAAGATCGGGATGAATACCCTCGCCTACAACATGCGCCGTCCCGGGCAACCGGGCCGCCTGAACCCATGCCCGGCATGAAAACCCAGCATGAAAACCCGGTGACCGGAAGCGCGGATCAAGTCAAAGACACCGCACGACAGCCACAAAACCACCCGCCAGCCCGACTGTCACCAGTCCACTGCAACTTCGAAACGGTTGTGCCAAGCTCCGGCGCTGAAACGGCGCAAAAATCGAGGTGCCCATTAGTCTTTTCCAAGGTTTTCGGCCTGTGGCATCCGCTACTGCGACACGCCGGTGTGTGTCTTCAGGCCATAAGGGCAGCCACTCCGGGGAGTGTTTTACCCTCCATCCATTCCAGAAATGCTCCACCGGCTGTCGAGATATAGGTGAAATCATCTGCAACGCCGGCCTTGTTGAGAGCCGCCACAGTGTCACCGCCGCCAGCCACCGACACCAGCAAACCCGCGCGCGTCAATTCGGCGGCGGCCCGGGCGGCGGCGTTTGTCGCCATGTCGAAGGGGGCGATTTCGAACGCGCCCATCGGACCGTTCCAGATCAACGTCTTGCAGCTCCTCAGGACGACATCGACCTGTGTGACCGTTTCCGGCCCGGCATCAAGGATCATTGCATCCGCTGGGCAGGCATCTGCCGCAACCACTTCACTGGGCGCATTCGCCTTGAATTCGCGGGCCACAACCACGTCCACCGGCAAAAGAATCTGACATCCCGCAACGTTGGCTTTTTCCATGATTTCAAGTGCCGTGGCCGTCATGTCATGCTCTGCCAACGACTTTCCGACATCGATTCCCTGGGCGGCAAGAAACGTATTGGCCATGCCCCCCCCGATGATCAGGTGATCGACCCGGCTCACAAGATTGCCCAGCAAGTCAAGCTTGGTCGAAACCTTGGCCCCGCCAACAACAGCTGCAACCGGGCGAACAGGCGCGCCCAGTGCCGCCTCAAGCGCCGACAGCTCGGCTTGCATCAATCGTCCGGCACAGGCGGGCAGGGAACGCGCCAGTGCCTCGGTGGTGCTGTGGGCACGGTGGGCGGCGGAAAATGCATCGTTGCAATAGATGTCCCCAAGGGTCGCGAGGCGCGCGGCAAAGGCGGCATCGTTGCTTTCCTCGCCCGGATGGAACCGGACGTTTTCAAGCAAAACCACATCGCCGGCTCCCATTGCGGCTACGGTTTCCTTAAAGGCGCCATCCGCAAACGTCACGCTTTGGCCCAAAGCGGTCTCAAGTGCGGGCAACACGATCCTCAGCGACATTTCCGGCACGACCTTGCCTTCGGGGCGTCCGAAATGGGCCAGCAGCACAGGGCGACCGCCCGCGGCCTGGATGTCCTTGATGGTCGGGACGATTCGCGTGATCCGCGTCGCATCGGTGACGACACCGTTTTCCACCGGAACATTGATATCCACCCGCACCAGCACCGTCTTGCCGTTCAGATCCATGTCGTCGAGAGTTTTCCAAGCCATTTTTCGTCTCCTGTTTCGCGGCCCTTTTGGCACATCCTCACGGGCCTGTCACCGCTGGGGGGCTTTCCCTCAGCCGAGGCACGGTTTAGGGTCGCGCCGAAATCACGAAAGGACGCCTCATGGCTGATATCAAAGATCCCGAAAATACGCTGCTGATCGAACTCAAGGACGGGACGGTCACAATCG
>JBLIFE010000206.1:0-4957 GCA_047633515.1 Paracoccaceae bacterium
TTCCTGCCAACGGCCGTTATCGGCGATCCGGGTCGTATCAGACAGGTGCTCACCAACCTTGTGGGCAATGCCATCAAATTCACCAACAGCGGCCATGTACTCGTCCGGGTTGTCGGCATGAAACTCGAATCATCCCCTGCGGTTCAGATGCATATTGTTGTGGAGGACACAGGCATCGGGATTCCCGCCGATCTCATCGAGCACATCTTCGGTGCGTTCAATCAGGTCGAAAATGAACGCAACCGAAAATTCGACGGCACCGGACTTGGCCTTGCGATTTCACGCGAACTGGTGGATTTGATGGGGGGCCGTATCTGGGTCCATTCAACAGAAAACAAAGGGGCAAGTTTCGGGTTCGAGATTTTGTTGCCAATCGATAACGAGAAGGCCGGAACGCCCGTTCTGTTTGACGGCGGCCTGAAGCCTGCGTTGCTGGTTTCAAGTCAGAAAATCGAAAGCACAATTCTGGGGCGGCAACTCGAACAGCAACAACTGAATGTTCAGGTGGCACAATCCGGCAGCGAGACCCTTAGGCTGCTTGATACCAGTGAACAGTACGATGTCATCATCATTGATCAGGAGCTAAAAGACACCAACGGGGCCATCCTGGCACAAAGCCTGCGCGATCTGGGGCTAGAGTGCCCGATCGTCATTCTTGCAAATGACGACGGAAATGCCGACGATCTGCAAGACGATACAGCAATCTCGGCACGTCTTCCCCGCCCCATCCATCGTGATCAACTGTGCGCCTTGCTTGCGACCTTGTTCAACGACATACCCATACCCGAGACATTGCAACCCTCCGGGTCAAGCGAGGCAGAAGACACGCACGACACCGCTGTGTCGCCTTCGTCCACAAGTGAGGCAACACTCCTGCCGCCACCAACCGCTACCGACACTGCAAGCTGTGATGCAGACGTGGCGCTTGCAACATTTACCTCCATCAGGCGCCCACGGGAGATATCACCAGAGGCACCCGCCCTGATCCTTCCGGAACCCGAGACAGAAGACGAAACCGAGGTCGAGCCGGTCTTTCGCGCATTTTCAAGAGCGTCAGCACCAGATGTAGACGCACCGCAAGACCACGCCGCCACGCCGCCACCCGTCCCCTGCGCAACGCAGAACGAACATTCCACAGACAGCATGGCCGACGCCATGGAACCTGACCTTGTCCGTTCTGATGAACCCATCCTGCCAGATATCGGTGACACCTCCACCACACCAGTTGCAGACCCCGATATCGGACCCTCCGCGCCAGCCGCACAAACACTACAATCCGACCCGACCCAAGACACTGCAACACCTGAGGACCTTTTTGAAAGCGACCTTTCAGAGCCTGCCGCCCCCCAGCCACAGATGGAGATTGTTGACGACGCGCCGCCGCCGCCACTTGCACACAAAGCCCCTTACGACGACCCTAACGACGATCTCGTGCCCTCACCGGATGCACACGGCGCGGCTCTTCATGCCGACTGGACCGAGCCGGACCAACCAGAGACACAAGCACCCCCGCAGGCAAGCGAACCCCACTCGGCACAGCCGCACACCGCCCCTTTAGACGACACCCCAAGCACGCTACTTGACCTTGAAGTCGCACAACAGGCCCATAGCCTGATGGAGCCCGAACAAGACACGCCGCCCCGACCGACAGGAACCCAAATGCGCGTTCTGGCCGCCGAGGATAATCGGACAAATCAACTGGTTTTTCGCAAGATGACCCAACATCTGGATATTGATCTGATGTTTGTTGAAAATGGGCGTCTTGCTGTCGAAGCTTTTCTCGAGTTCCAGCCGCATATGATATTCATGGACATCTCGATGCCAGAGATGGACGGCAAACAGGCCACACAGCAAATCCGCTGGCTGGAATCAGAACGTACCGATCTCGCCGATACTGTGCCAGCCCATGTTCCCGTGGTCGCCCTGACCGCGCACGCTATGGCTGGAGATGCCGAAAGCATTCTTGCGGCCGGTCTTGATTTCTACCTCACCAAACCGCTGAAAAAGGTAACTATTGTTGAGAAAATTATCTCTTTGTGCCCTTTCGGATGTGCCGATCCGGCCTTGAACATTAAACAGCGAACCGCCCCCGCTGCTTGATCAGGCAGGCGCCCCGTTCGCGTCTTGAGAGCGCAAAAATACCGGACGCATCTGCTCGCTCATCTCGGACTGGTAAACATAGCCGCCGATGTCAAAGTCTTGCAACGCCCCAAGCTCTGTGATCCGACGCTCGACGATAAACCGCGCCATTGCGCCCCGGGCGCGCTTTGCATAAAAGCTGACGACCTTGGGGCCACCTGGTTTGTCCTCAAGGAAAACCGGCGTAACCACATCAGGGTCCAGAACCTGCATGTCCACCGCCCCGAAATATTCCTGACTGGCGCAATTGACCAAAAGCCGACTGCCGGTCTGTTGGGCAACCTCGTTCAGGGCCGTTGCAATGCGATCCCCCCAATAGGCATAAAGCGAGCCACCCTTGCGCGTCTTCAGCTTGCTGCCCATCTCCAGCCGATAAGGCTGAATGCTGTCACGTGGCCGCAAAACCCCGTAAAGACCCGACAATATCCGCAGATGCCCCTGCGCCCAATCCATAGCGTCCCTGTCAAGACTGCGCGCCTCAAGGCCAACATACGTGTCCCCCGCAAACGCCAGCGCCGCAGGGCGCACATCGTCCAGCACAGGCGCGGGCAAAAACGCCTTGAACCGCGCCTGATTGAGTTTGGCAAGATCATCGCTGATGTGCATCAAACTACGTAACTCGGCCTGCGACAGTCGTGCCGCCACCCGCGCCAGCGCTGTTGCATCCGCCTGAAAGGCCGGCCCGGTCTGTTCGACAGCATCGGCTGCCGCCCAATCCAGCCGCTTGGCCGGAGAAATCACAACAAGCATCCCATCCTCCTGTTTGGAAAAACGACTTAGCCTGTTGCGGCGCGCCGTCCATCCTGTTCGCCCAAAAGATCGCGGCAATGCCGAACCGCAGGCTTCATCATTCGTTGTTCAAAACGTCCAGAAACGCCAAACCAAAGCGTTCGGCTTTTTGCTCGCCCATTCCCGAAATCCGCGCAAGCGCTGCAATCGAGGTCGGCCGCCGCTCGGCGATCTGGCGCAATGTGCTGTGCGAACAACTTAACGGTTTTCCAGTGCCATCCGCCCCACGCGCCAGATCAAGCTGTGCGACCTGAAGCCGGTCAAACGTATCGCCTGCCGCCTTTCCAGCAAGCCCGCGACGCGAGGGGTGCATTTGCGCCACGCCAGCCCCGGTAATTATCCGTAAAAACCCGTCGCCATAACGCACCAGCTTTGTGGCACCAACCCCGGTAATATTTGCCATTTCATCAAGCGTCGCAGGGCGTTTTTCAGCCATCTCGATCAGGGTCCGGTCATTGAACACAACATAGGCCGGCACCCCCGCCTCGTCGGCAAAAGCGCGCCGTTTTGCCTTCAGAGCGGACAAAAGCGGCGCGTCCTCGTCACTGACCAGTGCCTTGACCGCGGGCCGGTCATTGGCCTTTACGATCAGATCACGGCGCAACATGATCTTTTCTTCGTCGCGCAGGATCGGGCGAGCGGCCTGTGTCATTCGAAAGGCACCGTGGCGTTCAGGGTCGGGCCGGATCAGGTCACGTCCGGCCATTTGCCGGAAAATTGCCTGCCATTGCGGTTTTTGATACTCTTTTCCGACCCCGAACGTCGGCAGGGCCTCATGGCCGCGCTGGCGGATTTTTTCAGTATTGGCCCCCAACAGGATGTCGATCAGATGCCCGGCACCAAAGCTTTCTCCGGTGCGCAAAATCGCCGAAAGCGCCATGCGCACTGCGGTTGTGCCGTCAAACACATCCGCGGGTGTGTCGCACAGGTCGCACGTGCCACAGCTGACCTCGGTTTCGCCAAAATACCCCAACAGCGATTTGCGCCGACAGTCCAGCGCCTCGGCAAGCCCCAAAAGCGCATTCAGTCGTGCATGATCCGCCGATTTACGCTCAAGAGGGGCGGCGCCTTCGTCGATCTGCGAGCGTCGCAGGCGGATGTCATCGGCTCCGAACAGGGTCAGTGTCTCGGCCGGGGCACCGTCGCGACCGGCGCGACCGATCTCCTGATAATATCCTTCGATGGACTTGGGCAAATCGGCATGGGCCACCCAGCGGATATCCGGCTTGTCAACGCCCATCCCGAAGGCAACTGTGGCCACAACGATCAAGCCGTCTTCGGTCTGGAACCGCTTTTCGACCTGCCTACGGTCATCGGGGTCCATACCACCGTGATAAAAGCACGCTGTATGCCGCTCTTCCTGCAGCGCCTTGGCGAGGGATTCAGTCTTGGCGCGCGTCCCGCAATACACGATACCAGAGCGCCCGCGCCGCGCCCCCGCAAACTGTAATATTTGCTTTCTCGGGGCATTTTTCGCCTCGAAGGCCAGATGGATATTGGGGCGATCAAAACCGCGCAAGAACACATGAGGCTCGGCATCATCGAACAACCGCCGGATGATCTCTTCGCGGGTTTCCTCGTCGGCGGTGGCGGTAAAGGCCGCAAGCTGAACGCCCAGTTGCGTGCGCAGCCGGCCGATCTGTAAATAATCGGGACGGAAATCATGGCCCCACTGGCTGACGCAGTGGGCTTCGTCGACCGCGATCAGGCTGACACCGATACGGCGCAGCAAGGCCAAAGTGCCAGAACTCGCAAGACGCTCGGGAGCCATGTACAGCAATTTGAGATCTCCACGCTCCAGCGCGGCAAAAACAGCATCGGTTTCTTCTTGTGTGTTGCCCGAGGTCAGCGCACCGGCCTCGACACCTGCGGCCTGCAATGCGCGGACCTGATCCCGCATCAGCGCAATCAGGGGAGAGATCACAACAGTAACCCCTTCGCGGCAAAGCGCCGGAAGCTGATAACACAGGGATTTTCCACCGCCCGTTGGCATAATCGCAAGGGTGTTGTGGCCGGCGACCACGGCCTC
>JBLIFE010000207.1:0-4942 GCA_047633515.1 Paracoccaceae bacterium
TCGTCCTGTCCGCCGAGGCATTGTCGCAGAAATTCGCACAGGCCGATGTCGAGGCAAACGATGATGCCCGACAAGCCGTGCGCGTCGCCGAAGCGGCTTTGATCGTCCAGAAAGACCAGTAGGCACGCCGCTTTGTGGCGTGTCATGACGGTTGCCTTTCCGACTTTTTTCAGAGATAAAAGTGTCAAATCAGATTGACAGAAAGGTGCCCAAGTGTCGCTCAATCACGTGAGACCATGGCGCAATATTTACCGCCGTGAAAGCCGCCAGATCAGTGTGGGGTCTGTAAAGGTTGGGGGTGGCGCACCGATCAGCGTACAGACCATGACCAACACGGTCACGACAGATATCAAAGGCACGATTGAACAGGTGTTGCGCTGCGTCGATGCAGGAGCAGACATCGTCCGGATTTCTGTACCAGATCAGGCGTCGAGTATTGCCCTCAAAGAGATCGTTCGCGAAGTGCCTGTGCCCATCGTTGCCGATATTCATTTCCATTACAAACGCGGTATCGAGGCGGCCGAGGCGGGGGCTGCGTGCCTTCGGATCAACCCGGGTAACATCGGTGACGAGGCGCGTGTAAAAGAAGTAATCAAGGCCGCGCGGGACAACAATTGCTCCATTCGTATTGGTGTTAATGCCGGCTCGCTCGAGAAGGATCTGCTTGATAAATACGGAGAGCCTTGCCCAGATGCGATGGTGGAATCCGGCCTCGATCATATCAAAATCCTGCAAGATAACGATTTTCACGAATTCAAGATCAGCGTGAAGGCGTCCGATATCTTTATGGCGGCGGCGGCCTATCAACAATTGGCCGATGCCACGGATGCCCCTATTCATCTGGGGATTACCGAGGCAGGGGGCCTGATGTCGGGCACGGTCAAATCGGCCATCGGGATGGGCAATCTGCTTTGGATGGGGATCGGCGACACGATCCGTGTCAGCCTGTCTGCGGATCCGGTCGAAGAGGTCAAGATGGGGTTCGAGATATTGAAATCTCTGGGCCTGCGTCATCGCGGCATCAATATCATCAGCTGCCCGTCTTGTGCGCGGCAGGGGTTTGATGTGATCAAAACGGTCGAAACGCTGGAAAAACGACTGGAACATATCAAGACGCCGATGAGCCTTAGCATTATCGGCTGTGTGGTGAATGGTCCCGGTGAGGCGCTGATGACTGATGTCGGCTTCACTGGTGGCGGCGCGGGCAGTGGCATGGTGTATCTTGCAGGTAAGCAAAGCCACAAGATGAGCAATGATCAAATGGTCGAGCACATCGTTGAAGCGGTGGAAAAGCGGGCCTCCGAGATCGAGAGCGCCATGGCGGACGAACAGGGCGTGGTCGAAGCGGCGGAGTAGGTTTCTGCGCGCCCCGACCTCTTGCTTTTGGGGGTCAGGGCGCGGGAATTATCGCCAACCACAACGAGATCGTGAAAATCGACCCGACTGTGGCGACCAGAACAGCCGACGCCGCCACCCGTTTGGCCACCCCGTACATATTTGCAAACACATAAACATTGATGCCAGGCGCCATCGCTCCGTTTATCACCGCCGACCGGAAGGCCTCGTCGCTCAGCCCGATACCGGAGCCGAACGCCCAGACCAGCGCAGGCCGAATCAGAAGCGAAACCACCACAACAAACCCGATGGTCGCCAGATCGCCTTCGGGGCGATAGCGAAACAGAACCCCGCCAAGACCAAAGAGCGCCGCCGGAAGTGCTGCACGGATCATCAGGTCAAGTGCTGCGATGAACGGACCGGGCAGACTTAGATCCGTCAAGTTGACAAAGAACCCGAGGGCGATCCCGATAATCAGCGCATTGCGGAACATGGCGCGTGCCACCGAACGGATCAACAAGACGGGTGATTTGCTTTGGGCGCGGGCGATCTCCATCATTGTGATGCCGATGCCGTAGCAGAATGGTGAATGGATCGCGATGATGGCGTAGTTGGCCTCAAGCGCATCCGGACCATAGGCACGTTCGGTGATCGGAAGGCCCAGTAAAAGCGAATTGGCAAACAGACAGACAAACCCGATGGCCACGCTGTCGGTCCACGGCCTTTTGAAGAAAACCCGCGCACCAAACACGCCGATGGCAAAAGATGTCGTCGCAGCGGCATAATAGGCAAGCAAAAGATCAAGGTCGAAATGCTGATCCAGATCAAGGGTCGAGATCGCGCGAAACAACAGGCACGGGATCGCGAATTGCTGGGTGAACACCATCAGGCCGTCGGCACCAGCATCCGAGAAGTACCCCTTCCAGACCGCAATATAGCCAAAGCCGATAACCAGAAAGACGGGAAGAATGACGTCTAACAGCCCGCCCATCAGACGTGATAACGGAGTGTCATACCGTCAAAGGCCGGGGTGATATGGTCGGGAGTTTCTTCCTTTACGGTCTCGTAATCAAGGTCGATATGCATATTGGTCAGCACGGCGCGTTTCGGTTTGACACGCGCGATCCACGCCAGCGTATTTTCCAGATGTGAATGCGACGGATGGGGCGTATAGCGCAAAGCGTCGACGATCCAGCAGTCAAGCCCGTCAAGAACTGGCCATGCAGCGTCGTAAATGTCGGCCACGTCAGGAAGATAGGCAAGATCGGCAATCCGGAAACCAAGGCTGTCAATGGCGCCGTGGTTTACCTTGAAAGGGGTCAGCACGATCGCTCCGCCAGCACCGTCAATGGTGATGTCACCCTTGATCGTATGCATGTTCAGAATAGGCGGATACGGGGAGCCCTCGGGTTGGACAAACGCATAGCCGAACCGCGATATGAGATCGTTCTGCGTCGCCCCGTCAGCCCAGACCGGCAGGCGATTGCGCGTGTTGAACACGATCATCCTCAGGTCATCCAACCCGTGGACGTGATCGGCATGTGAATGGCTGTAGACCACCGCATCAAGCGCGCCGATACCGGCATCAAGCAACTGGCTGCGCATATCGGGCGAGGTGTCGATGATCACCCGTGTGGCGCCGCCGTCGTCGAAACGCTCTATCAAAAGGGAACACCGTCGGCGGATGTTTTTGGGGTTGGCCGGATCGCACGCACCCCAATGGCCCCCCAAACGCGGCACGCCCCCTGATGAGCCACAGCCCAGAACGGTGAATTTCAGCTCGGCCATTACTTGTGCGCCTTTGAAAAAAGCCGGTCGAAATTGGCACTTGTTTGCTTGGCGAAGTCCTCAAGGCTCATGTCGAACACCTCTGCCCCCTTGGCGGCGGTGTGCGCGGTATAGGCCGGCTCGTTGCGGCGTCCGCGGTGGGGAGGCGGCGCAAGGT
The DNA here is from genome assembly GCA_047633515.1 of Paracoccaceae bacterium. Lineage (GTDB taxonomy): Bacteria > Pseudomonadota > Alphaproteobacteria > Rhodobacterales > Rhodobacteraceae > JBLHUT01. Next base: position 3,281 of record JBLIFE010000207.1, read on the forward strand.
AGGGCGCGTCTGTCTCGACCAAAATCCTGTCAACGGGGGCTGCGGCAAAAATCTCGCGGACCTGCGCACTTTTAGGGAAGGTCGCGATGCCGGACATCGAGAGGTAAAAGCCAAGCTCCAGCGCGGCCTGCGCAAGCTCGGGCCCCGAAGAGAAACAGTGCATGACGCAGCCAAAAGCCCCGGCGCGGTGCTCTTGGGTCAAAATGCGCGCCATGTCCGTGTCAGCGGCGCGGGCATGGATGATCAAAGGCAGGCCTGTTTGGCGGGCGGCCTCGATGTGCACAAGCAGGCTCTCTTGTTGAACGGCGGCGGTATCGGCGGTGTAGTGGTAATCCAGCCCCGTCTCGCCGATCCCTACAAATTTAGGGTGCTGAGCCAGTGCAAGCAGTGCCTCAAGTGTCACCATCGGTTCTTCGGCAGCAGACATCGGGTGGGTGCCGGCAGCATAGAATACAGGCGCAAACCGTTCTGCGATAGCGCGCACGGTGGCTTCGTTGCGCAGCTTGGTGCAGATTGTGACCATCCGCGTTACGCCGGCGGCTTGCGCGCGTGCGATCACCTCCGGCAGTTCGTCGGCAAAGTCGGGGAAATCAAGGTGGCAGTGGCTGTCGACGAAAAGTGGAAGTGTCATTGGCAATCATGCGCCTTTATCGCTGCACGAGCGCCTCGGCGGTCGCGTTAATCTTAAGCACCGTATCAAGGATCATCGTGGCAGGGTCAAGGTTCACTGCCAAACCATGTTGCAACTCTGCGCCAAGCGTCTGGTGCAAATCCGCCCAACGGCGCGCTGCGACCGGGCCTGTGCACAGCCGGGACATGACCGCCGTTTCGTCAGCGGCTGCTGTAAGGCCAACAGGCCCGAGGACGCCAAAACGGGCCAGCCGCGATAGAAAAAGCGCCAGCAAACCGGTCACCAACGGCAAACGATCCGCTGCGCCGCGCGCGCCGGCCCATTCTGCAAACTGGATGGCCACGGTGCGGTCAAGTTGCGGCGTGGTCGAAAAAAGTGCGACGATTTTGGCGTAAACGTCGGGGCCGCCCTGTTGCAGCAAGGATACCGCCGCACCCACGGAGCCCGCCGCCAGCGTTGCAAGCGCGTCCATGTTCTGTGGCATCTCAAGGGCAAGCGGGGCCAGCGCGCGTGCCATGTCGTCGGCACCAAGAGACGCGCAGCGTAAAGGGCGACAGCGGCTTTTGATCGTCGGCAAAAGCCCCGAAGGCTGGTGGCTGATCAGCAGGAAGACAGTATTTTTTGGTGGCTCCTCGAGCACTTTCAAAACCGCGTTTGCCGCACTCGGGTTCATTTCATCGGCACAGTCAACAACGACAACCCGCCGGCCACCATCAGGAATTGTCTTGGCGAAAAACCCTTTGAGTTTGCGAGCCTCGTCAACGGTGATTTCTGTTTTCAGGCGCTTGAGCTTATCATCCCACGGACGTCGCAGGACGAATATTCCCTGCTGGCTCAGGGCGGCGGTGCGGCGGGCGACGGGATGATCGACGGGGATATCAAGCGTGTCCGGCGGGGCAGGGGCCGCTTTGGCGAACAGGGCCGCATCGTTGTGAACAGGGGTGGCGAGCAGGAAACGGGCAATGCGCCATGCAAGCGTGGCCTTGCCGACGCCCTTTGGTCCCGTAATCAACCACGCGTGATGCAGCCGA
>JBLIFE010000208.1:0-4932 GCA_047633515.1 Paracoccaceae bacterium
AGCGGGTTTCGATCCCGAAGGCGTGTTTTATCTTTACAAGGCGGCCATAAGCCGACTGCCATCCGGCATGCGTGACCACGCCGTCAGCGGTGGCATAAATCGGTGTGCCGGTGGGCCCTGCGAAGTCCGTGCCGTTGTGCATGCGCCCCCATCGCGGTCCGAAACCGGACGTATACCGGAAATTCCGCTTCACCGGCAGCGCAAAGGGCGCCATTTCGGCGGCCAGCCGGTAAAGGTTCATCTTGTCCAACCCGTTGAGAATAGCATTCGCACGCAGGGTGTCGGGATCGTGGCCATGCCCTGCTCCCAAGGCGGAATTGCTGCTTGAGAAGTTCATTGGCAACAATGGGCCACCTTGTCCGGAGTACCCGCGCCGCACGGTTTCGATGAGTTGATCAGGTGGCAAACCGGCATCGCGGAACATCTTGTCCAACGGCGCCACCGACACGGTCAGCGCCTCTTCGAGTTGGCTGAAAATCCGGTCGTTACGATCAAGAATCAGTTCACGTTCAAAGGCGACAGCGTCCAGTTCGGCACGTGCCGCGAGGGCCTCGTTCAACATCGTGTCGCGCTCTGTGGCGGTGTGGTTCAAGGCGGCAGTCATAAAATCGAGCGTGCCGGACACATCTGCCGGCGAGGCGGTCACACGGTTTTGAAGTGGCAACTCGCCGGCGATGCGGGCTTCAAGTTGTGCGATCTCTGCCTTTGCGGTGTCGCGGGCGGCAACCATTTGGCGCAGCGTTTTCTGGACCGTATCGATGCCGGTTTCAAGTTCGCGCCGGTGGTCTTCGGCGGTCAGCAGGTTGGATTGCATCTGCGAAATCGTGGCAAGGGCGGCATTGAAGCGTTGTTGTGCGGCCATAGCCTCGGCGGCGCGGCTGTCGCGCGCCTGTGCTAGGTCGTCGAGCCGTAACTCGTAATTCTCCTGATCGCGCAGCGCCTGATCACGGGCATTTCCCGAGCCGATACTATCCATCAAAAGGATTGCTGTCGCCACGATGGCCCAGCCCACGATGATCGCACCACCCATCAACGCGACCGCCTGAGTGCCGGGTTTGAGTCGGACAAACCGTGTTTCGGTATCAGAGCGCAAGAAAAGACGTTGCTCGGGGAAGGTCCGTTCCAATAGGGACTTCCAGCGATGACTCAATCCTGATTTCACTTAAGGATGCTCCCTGATGCCCTGACAGGCCTTTAGATGGCGTATGCTGTGACGGCCTACATGCACCTCCCCGTGCCTAGCGATCCGGCCCGATTGGCGCAAGCTTGGCAGGGCCATTTGGCGGCACGATACGAACGGTGGTCCGAAATCAGCAGAAATCTGCCTAAATTGCGGGCATTTTTGCGTGGCCACAGCCCGAAGAACATCCGAGCTAAGAAATGCTATTGCGGCAGGGTTTCGGTTAAGGGCCAGTAAAAATCGGGTGGGATTCCAGCCTCGGCGCGCTTTTCCTCGTTAAAGGGCGGGCGCAGGGTCGAATGAAAATATTTGCGTACAAGGCTGTGAAACACGACCTTGGGGTCGAGGTTTTCGCGGCCACACAGGAAATGGAACCATTTGCTACCGTAAGCCACATGCGCGACTTCTTCGCCGTAAATCACCTCAAGGGCGTCGATTGCCTGTTGGTTCTTGGCTTGCCGGAAAATTTTGATCATTCCCGGCGTCACATCAAGGCCGCGCGCCTCGAGAACCATGGGGACAACAGCCAGCCGCCCCATAAGGTCTTCGGCGGTGTCTTCGGCGGCACGCCACATTCCGGCATGTGCGGGCAAGGCGCCGTAATGACTGCCCAGCGCCTCAAGGCAATCGGCCACAAGGTTAAAATGTTTGGATTCCTCATCGGCCGCCTTGACCCAGTCATCATAAAAGCCGTCAGGCATGGGCACATGCCCGAACCGCGCAATGATATCCCAGTGCAGATCCACGGCATTCAGTTCGATATGCGCCACCGCGTGCAGGATCGCGATACGCCCTTCGGGAGAGCCGGGCTTGCGGCGCGGCACATCGCGCGGATCAAGCAGGGCGGGTGATGCGGGGCGCGCAGGTTTCATCGGCGGGCTGGCGGTGCCGGTCAGCAAGGTCTCTCCGGCGGCGCGCGCGGCAAACCACTGTGCTGCATACCGGCGCGACAGGGCAGTTTTCTCGCGCCCGTCCGCTGTGGTGAGGACGTCGGTGGCAAGCTCGGCAAGAGGGCGCATCAGGGCGGGTCCGATCGGTTTGGCGTGTGGGGGCCAGGGGCAGGCACAAGGCGCGCCCCTGTTGGCTGGTGCGCGTGGGGTGTCACATCGCCTGAACCGCTTCAAGCACCGCTTCGACGTGACCGGGCACTTTTACCTTTGACCACACCTTTACGATTGTGCCGTCTGTCCCTATCAAAACGGTTGTGCGTTCGATGCCCATGTAGGTTTTGCCGTACATGCTTTTCTCTTTCCACGTGCCATAGCGTTCGCATACGTCGCTTTCCTCGTCCGACAACAGCGCCATGCCCAACCCGTGTTTGTCGCGGAATTTGTCGTGCTTGTTCACGCTGTCCTTGGACAGACCCATGACCACGGTGCCTGCCGTGGCAAAGGCCTCCAGATGCGCGGTAAATCCGATGGCTTCTTTTGTGCAGCCCGACGTGTCATCCTTGGGGTAGAAGAACAGGACGACCTTTTTACCTTTCAGGTCCGAAAGGCTGACAGTGGCGCCGCCGTCGCGCGGCAAGGTGAAATCGGGCGCAGCAGCACCTTCCTGAAGAAGCGGGGCGTCGGTCATGAGCATTGATCCTTTGAAAATTTTCTCTACATCAATTCTACAGCGGGACGCGCGAAGATAAAGCCCAAGCGTGTCCCTCGCCGGATGCTGCGGGAAAGATACCGGCGCAGAGGCGGCAGACGGCGCGGCGCGCAGGTGCGTTTGGCAGACAGGTCACAACAAGACGGCAGGGCAAGAGCAATCGGATCGCAAGACACATCAAAGGGCGTCACTGTTGCCGGCAAAGACGCGCAAGCGGATGCGGAGTGGGAGGACGGTGCGCCTGACCGGCAAGGACTGGACGGACAGGATCGGGAAGCGGCAGGACCGGACGTGTCGGGACAGGACGTGTCAGGACAGAATGGAGCGGGCGGCGTAAGCCGCGCCGTGCAGCGTGTGCCGCCGGTCCGCCGGATTGCGCTGCGGCTGCACCGGCGCTCGCTGGCGACACGCATCAGCATCTGGATTTTCGATATTGTCGCGATTGCGGTTGTTCTTGTGGGGATAGCCGTTTTCGGGCTGGCCGGGCGCGAGGTGCAGGTGCCTCACTGGGTGGCTGAACGCGCCGGTGCGCGTCTTGAGACGGGTCTTGACGGGGCACAGATCGATATCGGGCAAGTGACCTTGATGTTCCAGAAACTCAAGGCGCCGCTGGTGTCGTTTCGCGATGTCTCGCTGCGGCGTGCCGATGGCCGCGAGATTTTTGCGATGCCTGTGTTGCGGGTCGGGTTGGACCGACAGGCGTTGCTTGAGGGGACTGTGCAGCCGACCAGTCTGGCGCTTGAGGGCGCGACCTTGCGGGTGCGCCGCGAAGCGGACGGGCGGTTTGATCTCGGATTTGGTACGGCACAGATGCTGGGGGACGGCGGGTCGTTGGTGGCGGTCCTTGACCGGATGGATACGCTGTTTGCGCAGCCGGGGTTCGCCCCCATCGAACGGATTGCCGCGACCGGTTTGCAACTGACCTTCGAGGATGCCCGCACCGGGCGGGTCTGGTACATCGAGCAGGGTCAGCTTGAACTGTTGCAAGATGCCGTGCAGGTGGAGGTGCGCGTGGCCCTGACGTTGCCCAACGCGCGGGCCGACACGCCACAAGAACGCGAGCCGGGCAAAGTGGAGATGACTTTCACCTCCCGCAAAGGATCGCTTGAGGCGACATTGGGCGCGCGCCTGAGCGGTGTCGCGGCGAGCGATATCGCAGTTCAAAGCCCGGTGCTTGCGTGGTTGCGCCCGCTGGCGGCCCCTGTTTCGGGGGCGTTGCGGGCCTCGGTGGATGAACAGGGGGCATTGGGCGATATCAACGGAAAGCTTGAAATCGGGGCCGGTGCCTTTGTGCCCCAAGAGGCGATTGCGCCGCTGCGCTTTGAGACCGCGCGGGCTTACTTCCGTTTTGACGCCAGCCAGAACAAACTCAGCTTTGACGAGATTTCGGTGCGTGCGCCACAGGCAAACATAGAGGCCACGGGCCATGCCTATCTGGAGGTGGAAGAGCCCGATCCCGAGTCCGGGTTGACCTTATCCGCGTCAGGTGAAAATGCAAAAGGCTTTGCCTCGTGGCCCGTGGCGCTTGTGACCCAGTTGCAATTGCACCGCGTTGTTTTGAACCCCGAGGGTGTTTTTGCCACCCCCGTGGCGTTCGAGCAGGGAGCGGCCAACATGCGCCTGCAGTTTGACCCGTTTCGCGTTGAAATCGGACAGGTGTCGTTGTTGCGCCTTGACGCGCAGGGCGCGGTCGTCAACCGGGCGAGCGTGCGGGGAACCGTCGGAGTTGATATGGCTGCTGACACAGACGCTGACACAGACGCTGACTCAGACGGTGCGGCCCCGATCTCCGGCTGGCATGTGGCGCTTGATGCGCATGTTGACCGGATCGACGGCCGCGACGTCATCGCACTGTGGCCTTTGACCAAAGCCGTCAAGGCGCGTGAATGGCTTGACAAGAACCTGATCGCAGGCAGCGTCATGAACGCCAATGCGGCCTTGCGCAAGCGGCCCGGGGAGCGGATCACGAATGCGGTTGTGTTCGACTTCGAGGAGACAACCGTCAAGTATCTGAAAACCTTTCCCGTCGTGGCGGGCGCGCGCGGGCATGCGGCATTGCGCGATGGCAGCTTTACGGTGAGCGTTGACGAAGGGTGGGTCGAGGCTCCTTCCGGCGGAGCAGTCTCTATCGCGGGCTCCAGTTACCGGGTTCT
>JBLIFE010000209.1:0-4915 GCA_047633515.1 Paracoccaceae bacterium
GCTCCACAGGCTCATCTGCGAGGCCTTCGGATGTGATCGGCGCATCTGCAACGGAATCTGCGTCCCCAACTTGCGAGGCAACATCGCTTTCGCGGGGGGGGTCGTCTTGGGTGTCCGCGTCAGGTGGTTGTTCAGACGGGTCTTTCTCAGTGACAGGCTCGTCAGAGGACGTACCGGACGGAGTTGAAGGCACGGGGTCGTCTGTCGCCGTCGACCCTTGTGCCAGCACTTCGGCCTCTTCAACCGCTTCAGTCGTTACCGGACTGTTACTATTTCTGGAGCGCGTCTTTCTGGCCACGTGTTCACCCTTCGAATCTTTGGAGCCCAATAGTTCGGGCATTGTTCAGCTTAACTCGTCGTTCATTGCGGCTCAACCCGACCACTCAGGCTTACCAATTGCTGCAACGGCGTCAAGCATCCCTACTGCTGTGGGCTGTTGTGCCGTTACGGCTCTGTCAAAGTTAGGTCCCTGCCACGCCTTGGCCACCGTCGGGCTGATAAAAACTCCCCACAACGAAGCTTTTGCCCCGATGGCTGCATCGCCGACCAATTGCGCAGAGCGTTGCGAAAAAAGCGGCAGGATTACCGGTTGACCGCCCTCCAGAGCGTTTTTTGCCACAGGCGTGAAACTTTGCTCAATCTGTTGATAAACAATCTCTTTTTTAACGGAATACCCCGCTTCCCTTAGCTTTTTATCCAATTCCCCGTGAGTATGGACACCACAAAGATACCAAAGCCGTCCTTGAGGAGCATATTTTTGCACAAGCCGTTCAAGCGCCACAACATCCCCCGACGCCGAGACCACGCGGAAGCCTGCTGTTCGGGCGACCTCTGCCGTGCGATCTCCAACGCAAAAGGCCAATCTACCCGAAGCGTTTTCAAATTCCGAAAATGCAATTACTGCATTTTGTGATGAAAAAATAAGCATATCTTCGGGCTTGATCGTCAAATTGATTGGCAGATTCACAATCTCAAGGATCGGAGAAACAACCACGCACATCTGCCCGAGCCGCGTTTGAACCGCATCAGCAAACCGGACCGACTGACCGGCGGGCCGTGTCAGCAGCAAGATCGGGGATTGAAGGTTCACAAGTCGGTCTCCGGGCAGTATCTGGTGTCAACCAACCCTAGTTTTATCGTTTTGGAAAGTCATCATGTCTGCGTCACTCACTCTACTCGGCATCGAAAGCAGTTGCGACGATACCGCCGCGGCCGTGGTGCGCAGCCATGGCGACAAAGGCCTGATCTTATCCAACGAAATCGCCGGTCAGACCGCCCTTCATGCCGATTTTGGCGGCGTAGTTCCCGAAATTGCCGCACGCGCGCATACCGAAAAACTTGACTACATCGTCGAAGCCGCCCTGGCCGCTGCCAACATGACACTATCTGATCTTGACGGTATCGCCGTCACCGCAGGGCCCGGGCTTATTGGCGGCGTTCTGGGCGGTGTGATGTGCGCAAAGGGGCTTGCCTTGGGGGCGGGGCTGCCGCTGATCGGCGTCAACCACCTTGCTGGTCACGCACTGACGCCGCGCCTGACCGACGGAATTGCCTTTCCGTATCTGATGCTTCTGGTGTCGGGCGGCCATTGCCAGCTTTTGGTCGTGAAAGGCCCCGATACGTTTCACCGGCTGGGCGGCACCATCGACGATGCCCCCGGGGAGGCCTTTGACAAGACGGCAAAACTGCTGGGTCTGCCCCAACCCGGTGGCCCGCAGGTCGAACAGGCCGCGATCGGGGCTGATGCCACCCGCTTTGCCTTTCCGCGCCCGCTGCTGAACCAAGCGGATTGCGACATGTCCTTTTCAGGGCTGAAAACGGCTTTACTGCGGGCTCGTGATGCGCAAATCAGCGAGTACGGCGGCCTGCGCCAAGGTGACCGCGCCGACCTTTGTGCCGGATTTCAGGCCGCCGTCCGCGATGTTCTGGTCGAAAAGACACGTCGTGCGATTGGCCAGTACCTGTTGCTGGACCCCGCATACCCAACACTGGCCGTCGCCGGAGGCGTCGCCGCAAACAGCGAAATTCGCAAGGGCCTGCAAACGCTGGCCCATGACACGGGCCTTGCGTATTCGGCCCCGCCCCTGAAGCTGTGCACCGACAATGCCGCCATGATCGCCTGGGCAGGGATCGAACGGATGCGGCTGGGCCACAAAGACGACATGACCCTTTCGGCGCGGCCGCGTTGGCCACTCGACACACGGCAGGCCCCGATGCTCGGTTCGGGCAAAAAAGGCGCAAAAGCATGAATCGACTGACAATCATGGGCGGTGGTGCATTCGGAACCGCGCTTGCGATTGCATTGTCTGCCAACGAACCCGTCCACTTATGGATGCGCCGCCCCGAGCCAACCCGCAGCAGTGGCAAGAACCCCCGACTGCCCGGGGTGACACTGCGCAGCAATATTACCGTCAGCGATGTGCTTGGAACGCCCGAAACGGTTTTACTTGCTGTCCCGATGCAACAGCTTTCACACTTGTGCAACGCCCATCCCGCATTGGCCAACGCCACACTTGTGGCATGCTGCAAAGGTATGGAAATCGCAAGCGGGCTTGGCCCGACCGGGGTCATTGCCAAAAACTTTCCACACTCCACAACCGCGATCCTGACCGGACCCAGCTTTGCCGCCGATATCGCCCGCGGTTTGCCAACCGCCCTCACGCTGGCTTGCACCGACGAAACCCACGGGGCCAAACTTCAGGAACGGCTCAGCACGCCGCGCCTGCGTCTGTATCTGTCAACCGACATATCGGGTGCCGAACTTGGCGGCGCGCTCAAGAACGTTATTGCCATCGCCAGCGGCGTCGCCATCGGCGCAGGGCTGGGCGACAGCGCACGCGCCGCCGTCATGACCCGAGGTTTTGCCGAAATGACCCGTTTTGCCTGTGCCTTGGGCGCGCAGGCCGAAACATTGTCCGGCCTGTCGGGTTTCGGCGATCTGGTGCTGACCTGCACCTCGCCGCAATCGCGCAACTTCCGCTACGGCGTTACGCTTGGGGCAGGCACGGCTTTTGATAGCACAACCACCATCGAGGGGGCCGCCACCGCGCGTGCCGTCGCAACCCGCGCCAAGGTACTTGCGATTGACATGCCGATCACGGATGTTGTTGCGGATCTTGTCACCGGCACACTCACAGCGGCGCAGGCTTTGGACCGGCTTCTGAACCGCCCCCTGAAAAAGGAATAATCAATGCTTGTTGCCCTCATCGCCCTCGACAAACCCGGCGCGCTTGCGGTCCGTCAAAATACCCGCGCCGACCATGTCGCATATCTGAAGTCCTCACAGGCCGTTCAGCAAGCCGGGCCGTTTCTGGATGCCAACGGCGAGATGTGCGGCTCTCTTATTATCCTCGAGGTGGCCGACATGGCACAGGCAGAAGCCTGGGTCGCGGGCGACCCTTACGGCGCTGCCGGTCTGTTCGAATCCGTGACTCTAAGGCCGTGGAACAGGGTCATCGGCTGATGCAATACTGGCTGTTCAAATCCGAACCCTCGGCATGGAGCTGGGACCAGCAGGTCGCACGCGGCGCTCAGGGAGAAGAATAGGACGGCGTGCGCAACTATCAGGCCCGCAATTTTATGCGCAGCATGCAGATCGGTGATCGCGGCTTTTTTTATCACTCGCAAAAAGAAAAGGCGATTGTCGGTCTGGTCGAGGTCATAGCCGCCAGCCACCCCGAAACCGGCAGCACAGACGACCGTTGGGATTGCGTCGACATCAAGGCCCTGTTGCCCTTTTCAACACCCGTAACGCTTGAAATATGCAAAACCGACCCTCGTTTATCCGAAATGGCGCTGGTCCGCAGCCCGCGCCTGTCGGTGCAACCGGTCACAGAGCACGCGTGGAATATCATCTGTGATCTCGGTAAGCCTGTCGGGTTTTGACATCAGCCAAGCCATACCTTTTCTGAAAACGGTACTTCATGTCATCAAATACGGTGATCCCCGAAGCAGGCTTTGATGAAAGGGCCGCAAAATTCGCAGCCCTTTCATCTCCCCACGTGCCCCTAAAGGTGCGCCACGCTTCTGCTTCAAAGAGCGGAACACTCCAGCTCGCACTCGTGCTGATAAAGTAGGCTTGCGCATCAAGCAAACACAGTTTCCCAACAATCTTATTGGAAACAAGTAGTTAGCTAAACCTTAATGCGTACTCGCATCCGATAGCCAAGTATCTAGGCATAAACATCTTCTTTACCAAAATGCTTGGTCAACATGTAATACACAACAACGCGGTACTTATGGCGCTCTGACTTTCCATAGGTCTCGATCACCGCATCAACGGCAGCCATCAAATCCGGACCATCTGGCAAACCCAGTTTTTTAATCAGGAAATTGGTCTTTACAGTTTCCAGTTCAGAGGGTTGTGACCCCGCCACCGTCGATGCATCAGCATTATAAATCGCCGGCCCACACCCGATGGTCACTTTGGTCAACAACGCCATATCCGGTGTCTGACCACATTTGTTCTTCAGATCGTCGGCGTATTTTTCGATAAGATCATCACGTCTGCCCATTCTTGACACCCCTATTTTGCCGTCCGGGACCACCTCCCGTAGCCAAAAGCTTAAGCGACACCGCCTCAAAAATGAAAGAAGAAAGGTTTTTGAGCAGAATATTAACGATAAATCCCAAGAATCGGCCGCAGTTTTTGCCCGGCACATCGATTCACACTAGCGTGTCAGCTAAAGCCGACAGCGACCAACCATCCACGGAGCACCCGCATGACACCTTCAGACACTGTGACATTCACCGCCATGAAAGATGGCACAAAAGACGATTATGCACTTCTTGAAAAACTCGAGAAACCCTATCTCGCGCTCACGCCTGACCGGATCCTTGACGAATTGAAACGTCAGGGAACAGCCTCGATCGAAGGCTACAAAATTACGCGCCTTGACCACGCCCTTCAGTCGGC
>JBLIFE010000210.1:0-4901 GCA_047633515.1 Paracoccaceae bacterium
AAAACGTTCCGGTCGCGGGCCATAACGTCATTCAGCATCGGCTCGCGGTAATGTTGGTTGCGGCTCCACAGGATGTGGTGATGGGCGCGCGCCACAACCTGAATCGTATCAAGCTGCACAAACCCCAGCCGCGTGATGAGAGCCGCCACATCAAGCGGGCCAGTGGGCGGTGCGGCAAGGCCCTGCGCGGCAAGCCAAAGCCGCCGCGCAGCGCGGTTGGGAATTTTCAGGAGCGACATCGCAAGACGCGCTGTTGAAGGCCGCTCCCCGTCACCTTTTAAATCGTCGCTTCAAACAGCGCGCGCGTGTTTTCGAACGTCATCGCAACAGGGTTGCCCCCGACACTCGGGTCTTCGAGGGCCAACTTGGTCAGGTCGTCAATCCGGCCCGCTTCAACCCCCAGATCACGTAGCTTGTTAGGGATGGACAGCATCGTGCGCAATTCCAGCACCCGATCATAAAACCCGTCAAACCCGCCCGAAATGCCAAGATACCCCGCCGCAAGCACGATCCGCTCTTCGATCTTTGGTCGGTTGAAGGTCAGGCAGGCAGGCATAACCACCGCATTCGTTGTGCCGTGGTGCGTGTTGAAAACCGCCCCTACCGGATGGCTCAGGGCATGGATCGCCCCAAGGCCCTTTTGAAAGGCGACCGCTCCCATGGCAGCCGCACTCATCATGTGTGCACGTGCCTCGAGGTCGCCGCCGTCGGCATAAGCGCGCGGCAGATAGGTGTTGACCAACCGCAACCCCTCTAGCGCGATACCCTGACTCATCGGGTGGTAAAACGGCGAGGAATACGCCTCGAGGCAATGGGCAAAAGCATCCATACCAGTGCCGGCAGTAATCATGCGCGGCATGCCCACGGTCAGCTCCGGATCACAGATCACCGTCGTTGGCAGAACTTTTGGATGAAAAATGATCTTTTTCACGTGCGTCTGGCTGTTGGTGATCACCGACGCGCGGCCGACCTCGGAGCCGGTACCAGCCGTTGTCGGCACCGCAATGATCGGCGCGATGCCGTTCGGATCGGCCCGTGTCCACCAATCGCCAACATCCTCGTAATCCCACACCGGACGCGATTGACCCGACATGAATGCAATCATTTTGCCCAGATCAAGCCCCGAGCCGCCACCAAAGGCCACAACGCCGTCGTGATTGCCCGCCTTGTAAACAGCAAGTCCCGCCTCGAGGTTTACCTCGTTCGGGTTTGGGTCCACATCGGCAAACATCGCCCGCCCCAGTCCAGCGGCCTCCAGCAGATCAAGTGCGGCCACCGTGATCGGCAAAGGGGCCAATCCACGATCTGTCACCAGCAGCGGGCGCTTCAGCCCCGCTTCGGTACAGGCCTGCGCCAGTTCGGCAATACGACCGGCTCCGAATTTGATGTTGGTCGGATAGGACCAGTTCCCGACGAGGTTCATGACTTTGCCTTTCGCAGGTGATAAGAGCGCGGTCGGGTGACCGCGTGAAATCCGAGAGTAGAGAGCGCGCCGCCGCGTCCGGTATCCTTGCACCCCGTCCAGCAGATTGCAGGATCAAGGTAATCGGCACGGTTCAAAAAGACGGTTCCCGTCTCGATCTGTCGCCCGATGTCATAGGCCCGCACCGCGTCGCCGGTCCAAAGCGAGGCCGTTAGGCCATAGGGCGAATCGTTCATCAAAGCCAACGCCTCGGCGTCATCGCGCACCGGCATGATACCGACGACGGGGCCAAAGCTTTCTTCGGTCATGACACGCATCGAATGGTCAACATCCACAAGGATCTGCGGCGCAAGATACGCCCCCCCGTCATCCGCCGGAAAAAGGGCCGGATCAATTAATGCCTTTGCACCCGCCGCAATCGCCTCGGCGGTCTGGTCGCGCACATTTTGTGCAAACCGCACATGCGCCATCGGGCCAAGGGTTGTTGCTGCATCGAACGGGTTGCCAAGTGTCAGCCCCTTGACCCAGGCAACCGCCTTTTGCACAAAGCTGTCGTAAAGCGTGTGATGCACATAAATCCGCTCGATCCCGCAGCAGCATTGCCCTGCGTTGAACATCGCCCCGTCCATCAGCACATCGACTGCCCAGTCAAGATCGGCATCCGCCATGACATACGCCGGGTCCTTACCGCCCAGCTCAAGACCCAGCGCAGTAAAAGTACCCGCCGCCGCGCGTTCAATCGCGCGCCCGCCGCCAACCGATCCGGTAAAATTGACAAAGCCGAAATTGCCCGCCCCGATCAGGGCCTCGGTGCCGGAGTGATCCAGTACGATATTCTGGAAGACATCTTTTGGCACACCACCGGCGATCATTGCCTCTTGGATCATCTCGCCGACCAAAAGCGTCTGGCTGGCATGTTTGAGCATCACCGCATTGCCCGCAATCAAGGCCGGCACGATGGTGTTCATCGCAGTCATATAAGGGTAATTCCACGGCGCAATGACAAGGATAACACCGTAAGGCGCCCGTTCGATGCGGCGTTCCATCTGGTCGTTTGCTTCGATAATTTCGGGGGCAAGCGCCTTTTGGGCGAGGCCCAGCATGTACGCGCTTCGCTCGTTCATCCCGCCGAATTCACCGCCGTAACGGGTCGGGCGCCCCATTTGCCACGCAAGCTCCTCGACAGAACGGTCACTCAGCGCGTTCAAGGCATCAAGGCCCGCCTGAACGCATTCCATCCGCTTTTCAAGCGGTAAGGCGGCCCAAGCGCGTTGCGCTTCCTTCGCAAGGTCAACAGCACTTTGGGCGGCCGCGATTTCCATCACGGGGCGCTCGGCATAAACCCGCCCGTCAACCGGCGAGATACATTGGATGGTCTTGGTCATTGGGTATCCTTTTGCCCCGTTTCGGGGTGTCGCAATTTTTTCATTCGTTCAGGCAGGCACGACTTCAGGCACGCTCGAAGCCGAGGCGAATCTCGTGGTCCGTGACAATTCGGTCATGCTCGGCAATTTCCCATTGGGCCGCGTGATGATAATGGTCAATGACCTCGTTACCGAAAGCCTCGCGCAGCATCGCAGAGCCGTTCAGCAAGGTGGCCGACGCCCGCAAGGTCGAGGGGATCTCGCGCGCCGCGCCGGCGTCATAGACATCGCCCTTCATTTCCGGCTCCAGCGCAAGTTTACGGGTGATCCCGTCCAGTCCCGACGCAAGCTGGGCCGCCATCGCGAGATACGGGTTCAGATCGGCCCCACCAATCCGGCACTCGACCCGTATGCCTTTGGTATTGGCACCACAGACCCGAAAACCAGCGGTGCGATTGTCCGTAGACCAAACCGCCTTGGTGGGCGCAAAAAGGCCGACGCAAAACCGCTTGTAGCTGTTCACGTAAGGCGCAAGAAAATAAGTCATATCAGCGGCGTGGCTCAACAGGCCCGCGATGTAGTGCTGCATTGTGTCCGACATGCCGTTCGGCCCGTCGGGGTCCAGAAACACGGGTGCCCCGTCCGTCCAAAGCGATTGGTGCACGTGGCTAGACGATCCTGCACGGTCTGTGGCGTATTTCGCCATAAACGTCACGGCCCGACCATGCTGAAACGCGATTTCCTTACAGCCGTTTTTGGTGATCGTGTGCATATCGGCCGTATCAAGCGCGTCGGAATACTTGATGTTGATCTCTTCCTGCCCTGCCTCGGCCTCTCCTTTCGAGCATTCGACGGGGATACCCGCACCGTAAAGCCCGTTGCGGATGTCGCGCATCACCGATTCTTCTTTGGCGGTGCCGAAAATCGCATAATCCGCGTTGAAACGACCCAGAGTTTTCAACGCACCGTATCCGGCGTCATTAAGCGCATCAAAGCTTTGCTCGAACAAAAAGAATTCAAGCTCGGTCGCCATCATCGGCTCAAAGCCCATCGCGCGCGCCCGAGCGACCTGCTTTTTAAGGATCGTCCGCGGCGCGTGTGGCACCTCGGCGTGGGTATGATGATCCAACACATCACACATCACCATCACCGTTGCCGGCATCCACGGGACCCATCGCAGGGTCGTTAGATCGGGTTTGTGGATATAATCACCGTAACCCGAACTCCAACTTGTTGATTTATAACCTTGAACTGTGTTCATCTCGATGTCGGTCGCCAGCAGGTAGTTGCAGCCGTGGGTTTCTTCGTAGCCCCCATTCACAAAATGGGCCGCATGAAAACGCTTGCCCATCAGACGCCCCTGCATATCGACAATACACGTTAGAACGGTGTCGACCTCGCCCGAAGCAACAGCAACTTTAAGATCCTCGAATGTCAGGTTGGCAGGCATTTTTCACACTTTCGGTCAGGAACAAAACACAAAGCAGCCGCAAAACGGCAAACGGTGTGCAATTGGTAGGGCATCACAAAGTCGGGACCGTTGCAAGAACTCCACTCGTCAGCTGTGCGCAATAGCCGAAAATTACTGCCCTGCCTCGGGCGGTTGCATTGTGTCAGGGCAACGTTTTGGCACGCACCGCGCCTGAGACCAGAGGGCACCTCTAAAAATTGCGCCTGATCTGACGGCGGTGTAGCCATTGGGCCAGTGTGAGATAGAGGGTGGTTGTCGTGGCGCAGATGGGTTTTTTGATCTTTCGGATCGTTACGCGCGCCTGGATGCTAAGAAGGACCCGCTGATCGGGATCAATGCTGTGGTGCCGCGGGGCGCGTTCCGGCCTTTGCTTGAGCTGGTCTGGCGAAGCCGGGCGAAGCCCGCGCTGGGCGCAAGCCGATGGATGTTGTGCTGATGTTCAAGACGCTGGTTCCGAGCGCGCTTTACAACCTGTCAGACGATCAGATCGAGTATCAGCTGCGCGACCGGCTTTCGTTCATGCGGTTCCTAGGGCTTGGGCCTTGGGGACCGGGTGCCTGACGCGAAGACGGTCCGGCTCTAGCGGGACGATCTGGCGAAGGTGGGCATGGTCGATGAACTTTTCGCGCAGTTCGACGGGTAT
>JBLIFE010000211.1:0-4882 GCA_047633515.1 Paracoccaceae bacterium
ACATCGTGCGCAAAAACCTGTCATCCGAGCTTGGCTTTTCCAAAGCACACCGCGATCTGAACATCCGTCGTATCGGGTATGTTGCCTCGGAAATCACGAAAAACGGAGGCATCGCGATCTGTGCGCCAATCGCCCCCTATGCCACCACCCGCCGTGCGGTGCGCGAGGACATCGAACAATTTGGCGCGTTCCTTGAAATCCATGTCGCCACCTCGTTGGAGGAATGCGAACGGCGCGACCGCAAGGGGCTTTACAAGCTGGCACGCGAGGGAAAAATCAAGGAATTCACAGGAATTTCTGATCCCTATGACATGCCTGAATCCCCTGAAATGCGGCTGGAAACAGACGGGTTCGATGTCGATTACTGCGCCCAGCAGGTCTATCTCAAACTCGAAGCGATGGGTTTGATAACCGGCTGATAGCGACAAACGGCAAAAGCCTCGCTGATCAAACAGCGAGGCTTTTTAAGTTTTTTCAACAGTCGGGTTTTTAACGGTGAACCAAAAATCTACCGACCTTTGGTAGCGTTTCTTTTGTCAATCAATGCGCATTGACCGGGGCCAGATCGTTCTGGCGGGCCAGCATAAAGGCCATGTCACGCTCTGCAACCAGTGCCAGCGGCGCGCCGTCCTCGTCATGCAGCGCATAAAGCGTCTGACGTCCCTTGGCGCGGGCTTGCACGTCTTGCGGAAGATCGCTGACCTTTACCGGACGGACATAAGCAATTTTTGGCGCATCCGATTGCGCAACCGCACTTTGTTTTTCAAAATCGTAATTCCTGTCCATCACGTTATCCTTTGTGTGGTGTATTAATACGAATGGTCTGAACAATCGTCTCGGGGGCCGAGCGCACCAGATCCACATGCAGCAGCCCGTGTTCCATCGTGGCACCCGCAACATCAACCGCATCGGCCAGCACAAAGCTGCGCAGGAACTGCCGCCCGGCGATACCTCGATACAGGAAAATCCGGGTATTGTCCTCGTCTTGCTGCCGCCCGCGGATCACCAATTGGCGATCCTCGACAGTTATGGCCAGATCGTCCTCGGCAAATCCGGCCACGGCAAGCGTGATCCGGTAGCTCAAGTCGCTGGTCTGTTCGATATTATAGGGGGGGTAGCCTTCGTTACCGGACTTGGCAGTCCGCTCTACCAGTCGTTCCAGTTGTTCGAACCCTACGAAAAAGGGATGCGATCCCAGTGTCAGTTTGCTCATCCGGCATGCCCTTTATGTTAAGCGACGATGCAATTGTGTTCAGTCCCGTCGTTCGGCGACCTACTGAAAATATGGGGAGACAACCGCCCCGATACAAGATGCAGAGTTTGCGCAATTCGAAACAGGGCGCTACATAGAAGCATCAGTTAGTGCTGCCTCAAAGGTCCGCCCCACATGCCCACCTCGAACAAAATGAACCAGATCGACGTTTTGCGCGTGAAGTTGCAGGTGCTAAAGCGCGAGCACCGCGATCTTGACGATGCGATTCACGCATTGCAATCGACAGCAACAGGCGATCCGTTCACTTTGAAGCGGCTGAAGAAACAAAAACTGACGCTGAAAGACCGGATCACCCAGCTCGAAGACGAGATTACACCCGATATCATTGCCTAGCCGGACAAGATTGTCACAAAACTCTGCGTCTGGACCGTTGCGCAAGCTGACCGAGCAGGTATAGTTTGCCCTCTTTTGTCAACGAAAGCAGTCTGTCATGACCGATCCCGTCAACCCACAAGCACCTGCGCCATTGGTTGGCATTATCATGGGAAGTCAATCCGACTGGCCGACGTTGAAGGCTGCTGCCGATATTCTGACCGAGCTGGGAATTGCGCATGACGCGCGCATCGTCTCGGCGCATCGCACGCCTGACCGACTTTGGGATTATGGACGCTCGGCGGTGGATCGGGGCTTGAAGGTGATCATCGCCGGCGCCGGCGGTGCCGCGCATCTGCCCGGGATGATGGCCTCGAAAACGCGCGTGCCCGTTGTCGGTGTGCCGATCGAGACTAAAGCCCTGAAAGGTGTCGATAGCCTTTATTCGATCGTGCAGATGCCGCGCGGTTTTCCAGTGGCGACCATGGCCATCGGTGCGGCGGGGGCGGCGAATGCCGGATTGATGGCCGCAGCAATCCTTGCGGTTTCAGACCCGGCCCTTGCCGCACGGCTTGACGCATGGCGCGCCGCCTTGTCCGCTTCTATTCCGGAGACACCACAATGAGCAAGACCACCCCTTTACCCGCAGGCTCCGTGATCGGAATTCTTGGCGGGGGCCAATTGGGCCGGATGCTGGCGGCTGCGGCGGCACGCATCGGATACCGCTGCCACATTTTTGATCCTGCAGCCTCTCCGCCCGCAGCCGATGTGGCTTTTGCCCACACGCAAAGCCCGTATGACGACATCGAGGCGCTGCGCCGTTTTGCGCAATCGGTTGATGTCGTAACTTATGAATTCGAAAATATCCCTGCCGCCGCACTTGATGCCATTGATGCGCTGACCACGATCCATCCCGGCCGGCTTGCGCTGGCGACCAGTCAGGACCGGCTGACCGAGAAGACGTTCCTCAATGATCTGGGTCTGGAAACCGCCCCCTTTGCCGCCGTCGACAGTGTCGAGGCGCTTAAATCCGCGCTTGAAACTATTGGCACCCCTGCAATCCTCAAGACCCGCACACTGGGCTATGACGGCAAGGGGCAGGTCCGCCTGTCAGAAACCACCGACCCCGAGGGCGCGTTTCTGGCTCTCGAAGGGGCCCCCGCGATCATCGAGGGGTTTGTGCATTTTCAACGCGAAGTGTCCGTCATTGCCGCTCGTGGGGCCGATGGATCGGTGGCCTGCTTTGATCCGGGCGAAAATGTGCACCGCGACGGAATTTTGCACACGACCACTGTGCCTGCACGCCTGTCTCCGGCCCAGCGCAGCGACGCAATTTTGCTGGCCGCACGGCTTTTGAACGCGCTTGAGTATGTCGGAGTGATCGGAGTTGAGCTTTTTGTGACACCAACAGCCCTTGTGGTGAACGAATTCGCCCCAAGAGTGCATAATTCGGGCCATTGGACCATGAACGGCTGCGCCGTCGATCAGTTCGAACAACATATTCGCGCAATCACCGGATGGCCTTTGGGCGACGGGGTCCGTTTTGCAGATGTTACCATGGAAAACCTGATCGGAGCCGAGATCGACAAGGTGCCAACCCTTGCCAAAACCCCCGACACGGCCCTGCACCTTTATGGCAAAACCGAAACGCGCCCGGGGCGCAAGATGGGCCATATCAACAAAGTAATCAGGCGGAACACCTGACGCCCGTGCGTCGCGGCTCTTTGACCAAAGGGTTCAAGCTAAACTGCGGATCACGACAGCAGTTTAGCGGCGGCAGCCTCAAGAAGGCGCGCGTCAGGCTGCGTGCGCCGTCAGGGCACCGAAGCAGGTGTTTCAGGACATACCGTTATGCTCCAAGACAGCCATATAATGTATAATTATTAATGCCTTGCTATTGAAAACGCGTTTCAAACTGCCCCAAGATAGTCCGCTGTATACCATCAATATTGGGGAATATGTGGGGAATGAAATAAGTGGGCAAGCTTGCAGCTAACATTCTGAAGACAGCAAGTGTCGGCAAGCATTCCGATGCTGCGGGGCTATACCTTCTCGTCACCGGTCGTGACGGTAAGGGTAATGCGAAAGGCAGTTGGATCTTCCGCTATACATATCTCAAACAACGATACGAGATGGGTATCGGATCTATACAATCACTGTCGTTGGCGCGCGCGCGCGCTGAGTGCGATCGCTGGCGAGATTTGATGAATGATCGACGCCACCCAGTTAATCCCATCGATGAGAAACGCCGCCTTGAAGACGATGCGTTGAATGAGCGTGGTAGTTTGACCCTCGCTGATGTTGCTCCACTTGCATTTGAAGCAATCAAGGGTGGTCTCAAAGATGATGGAAACGCCGGTCGCTGGTATTCCCCGCTGAGGCTTTATGTCTTGCCCTCACTTGGCAAGATCAAAGTCGAAGATATCCACCAGAGAGACATTGAGCGAACCCTCAAACCCATCTGGCACAGTAAAGCTCCAACGGCAAAGAAGGCCTTGAACCGACTCGGATTAGTGCTGAAGCATGCCGCGGCTATGGGACTAGAAGTCAATTCCAACGCTGTTCCTAATGCGCGGCAGTTACTTGGTGACCAACGACACAAAGTAAACCACCATCCAGCCTTGCATTGGCAGGATGTGCGCGAACTTTATCAATGGCTCGATCCGCGAATAACGTCACAACGCGCTTTGATGCTATACATCCTAATCGGCGGAGGAGCCAGACTTGGACCAGTAAGAACGGCGCGGCAAGAGCAGTTCTCGGATGGGGTATGGCTCATCGAGGGGGAAGAAATGAAAGGTCGAAAAGGTAGTGCCCCAGATTTTCGCATCCCAATAACCAAGGAGATGCAAAGGCTCATAAAGTGGCCCGCTCATGAAGATGATGGAGGCTATTTGTTTCCCTCCCCTAGATCTAGGAAAGGCAGACCAATGGCTATCTCTGATCAAGCAATAGAGAATGTGATGAGAGACCGAGAAGCTGTTTGGGAATGGCAGGAGTCCTACAGACCACATGGATTACGAGCTTCGTTTCGGACCTGGGCATCGGAAGTCGACCCAAGCTTATATGCAGTTGCTGAAACCGCTCTTGCTCACCGGGTAGGCAGTATTGTTGAACGAACTTACGATAGAAACGACTTTCTTGAACAAAGGCGGGTGCTGATGGCGAAATGTGAAGTGGTCCGGCAAAACTAGACAGCGTGCTAAGATGTATCCAACAAGAACGACAGGATACACAAATGACCAAGAGACGCAGTTTTTCAGACAAGTTTAAGGCCACGGTAGCGCTTGAGGCGCT
>JBLIFE010000212.1:0-4874 GCA_047633515.1 Paracoccaceae bacterium
TCGCTCTCGGTAACCAGCCGTACCAGCATTTGCCCCATGCGGCCCGATGCGCCCATCACCACGATCCCCGGAAGCTCTGTCATCTGTCACATATCCTTTTAATGTGGCTTTCAATATCTCTTTTGCCGCAAAGCCGTGCTTGCGGGTTCTGTTGCTAGTCCTTAGATGGAAGTCATGGCGAAAAACAAGTTCCATACCAGCGCGGGCCCGTCACAAAGGCAATTGCGCGTCGGCGAGTTGATCCGGCGCACACTTTCCGAGGTGTTGTCGCGGGGCGATATCCATGATCCGGACCTGAGCCGGATGTCGATCACTGTGGGTGAGGTGCGCACCTCTACCGATCTAAAGGTTGCGACGGCCTATATTCTGCCGCTTGGTGGTGAGGGTGCCGAAGAGGCACTGAGTGCATTGCGCCGAAACCGGTACGAATTGCGGCGGGTTATCACCAAAAAGCTGATGCTCAAGCACGCGCCCGACATCAAATACCAGATCGACGATACGTTCGAGCGGATGGATAATACCCGCCGGTTGTTGGCTCAGGATCATGTGATGCAGGATCTGGTCACTGCTGAAAGCGACACGACTTTGGACTCTATCGATTCGGACGACGGTGGTGTGAAGCCGAATGATCAAGACAATGAACGCGCGCCGGACTAGCCTGTTTTCGGGAGGTGTCTTTGCGGCGCTGAGCGCGTTTGCTACCAGCGCGCAAGCTGACTGTGCGCCAGCCGTCTTTAAGGATGCGCGATACACCGTTTGTTCCTTTGAGGCTGATGTTGACGACATCCGCTTGTTTCACAAAAACCAGGATGGCGAGGTACTTGGCTCTTTCGGTGCGGTTGCGCGCGATCTTGCGGACCGTGGCGAACGCCTTGTTTTTGCAATGAATGGCGGCATGTACCACTCCGACAGAAGCGCCGTTGGGCTCTACATCGAAAATGGCATACAAAGTGCGCGGTTGATCACCTCTGAGGGGCCGGGAAATTTCGGGCTTCTTCCGAACGGCGTGTTTTGTGTTGAAAAAGATCAGGCCAGCGTAATCGAAAGCCGCCGGTTTGCCGCCACCCCGCGGCCTTGTGACTATGCCAGCCAATCAGGCCCGATGTTGGTAATCAAGGGCGCATTGCACCCGCGGTTTCTGGTCAACAGCGACAGTGTGCACCGGCGCAACGGGGTCGGGGTCAGTGCCGATGGAAAAACGGTTGTTTTTGCAATCTCTGATGACAGGGTGAACTTTTACGACTTTGGAAGCCTGTTCCGCGATTATCTTGGCCTGCCCGATGCCTTGTATTTTGACGGGAAAGTGTCCCGGATGTTTGCATCCGACCTCGGGCGGTCGGATGTCGGGTTTGCGCTGGGCCCGATTGTCGGTGTGGTTGTGCCACCGGACGTGCCCAAGCCCTAGATCAGTGAGCGGTGCGGGCGGCGTCCATCAGGCGGCGCATTTCCGCGATTGCGGTGTTCAGCCCCAGAAAAATCGACTCTGCAATCAGAAAATGCCCGATGTTCAACTCTGCTATTTGCGGAATTGCGGCAATCGGCGCAACAGTGTCAAAGTTCAAACCGTGCCCGGCATGCACCTCAAGGCCTAGTTCGCTTGCGTAATGCGCCATTTCCGTCAGGTGCAGAAGTTCTGCGTCGCGGCGGACAAAGTTTCCTTCAGCGTGAAAGTCGCAATAGGCACCTGTGTGAAGTTCGATGACAGGTGCTCCGATCCGGTGTGCGGCAGCAATCTGTGCGCGATCTGCACCGATAAAAAATGACACCCTGCACCCGGCTTCGGCCAGCGGGGCGATGAAATCTTTCAAACGGGCCTCGTCGGCCACGACATCCAGCCCGCCTTCTGTTGTCCGCTCTTCGCGCTTTTCGGGCACAAAGCAGACTGCATGAGGTTTGTGGCGCAGGGCGATTGCCTGCATTTCGGCAGTTGCGGCGGCTTCGAAGTTGAGCGGAACAGACAGCCCCCCCATCAACGCGTCGATGTCGCTGTCGATGATGTGGCGGCGGTCTTCGCGCAGGTGCGCGGTGATCCCGTCTGCTCCGGCGTCCTGCGCCAAAAGCGCGGCGCGCAGTGGATCAGGGTACGCGCCGCCACGGGCATTGCGCACGGTGGCAACGTGATCGATATTGACACCCAGACGTAAGGTATTTGACATGTTCAGCTCCTTTCCGGGGCTTGCTCAGTTGAATGTGCGTGACAAGGTCGGCAGGTCAAGGGGCAGATGGGCTTCGAACCGAATATAGGGTGAGATAACAGAATTTATGGCGAAACAAAAAATGGATTCTCGGGCGATCGGGCTGGATGTCGGGTTGTCTCTGATGGCGTGGCTGACCGGCGCAGAGAACCTTCATTACGGGCTATGGGACGATATTGAACCCTTGGCCCAGAACCTCGGGGCGGCGCAGGCGGCTTATACCGACAAGCTGTTTTGCTATTTGCCTGATGGGCCGCTGCGTATTCTTGATATCGGCGGAGGTGCGGGGGCGACGGCGGCCAAACTGATCGCGCGCGGGCACAAGGTTGATATCGTGGTTCCCTCAGAGCTTTTGGCGCAGTGGTGCCGCATAAATGCGCCTGAAGCGACTGTTTGAGAATGCCTTTTCGAGACCTTCAAGGAAATGGGCCCTTATGATCTGTGCCTGTTTTCCGAGAGCTTTCAGTACATCAAGCTGGAGCATTCCTAGTCGCGGATGGCTGCGTTGTTGCGCCCCGGTGGCGAGGTTCTGATAGCCGATTGTTTCCGATCGGCACATTACAAAGGCCTACAGCGCAGCCGGGCAGTCGGAAGTGAGCATGCCTTGGCATTGATGTATTCCGCGCTTGAAAAATATGATCTGACGCTTGTCCAGCAAGAAGATATAACCGAAGCGGTGGCGCCCTCGATCGACATCGAGCAGGCCCTGTTCAATGCGATCGGAAAAGGTGTGGTGCGGGTTGATGCGGAATTGTCCGCCAAGAAGCCTGTGCTGCGCTGGATCACGGCACGGTTCTTAAGGCTTGTTGCGGGTGAGCGGCGTCTGTTTCGGCTTAACGAGCGTTTGTGCGAGCAAAAACGAACGGCTGCTGCGTTTTGCCATTACAACCGGTACATGATTTTTAGGCTCAGAGTGCCGCAATAGCGTCTTTGAATAGCGGTGTCCGCGAGCGGTGGCACGGGGTTTTTGGTTGTTGCAAGGCCGGCTTTTCTGTGAAGTCGGGTTTTGGTTGCGCAGGGTATTCAGTGTGGAGTGGAGGAGGTTGCTTGTGTCAAAGATAACACCGGTCGAGTGCTGCGCCGTGACGGGCGCGGTGTTTGCTGCGGCCACAAAGAGCGATTCCGATGGAAGCTGAATTTGCGGTATTGTTACAGCAAGCCTCTGTGATCTGGGACCAGATCGAGGTGGCGGCACGGGGATTGTTGCGTCCGAGGCAATTGTATCAGGTCGGAGCGCTTTTTGCCGTATTCGCGCTATCCTACGGTGTCGTGCGCCTGTTCGGGGCGCGGCTTTACGACCGGATGCGGGGGCTTGGTGGCACACCGAAATGGCAGCTCCGGGTGCTGCTGGTGCTGCATAGCCGCTTGCAGTTGATCCTCTTTGTCGTGTTTGCCCGCGTGTCGATTGCGATAGCAGAGCAATTGAGCCCGTGGCCATCGACAAGGTATCTTTTGGTTCTGGCTGTGACCATTTCGACGGCGTGGTTGATTGTGGCACTGGCCAGCCGGCTGGTGAGCAACAATTTGTTACGGGTGTGTGTGTCGTGGGGCGCGTGGATTTATGTAACGCTTTACTACACCGCCCTGCTGGAACCGACGATGCTTTTGCTCGATCATCTGGCCATCGACCTTGGCAGTTTCCGGCTCTCCTTACTCACGTTCCTCAAGGCGGTGGTAATTATCGGTTTGATGGTGACACTGGCACGGTTGATTACCACGTCGACCACAGTGCGTATCCGGCGCAACCCTGATATTTCGCCGTCGATGCAGGTGCTTGCGATCAAGTTGCTTCAGATCGTGATGTATGGGACGGCGTTTTTCATCGGCATGAAGATGATCGGATTCGATCTGACGGGGCTTGCGTTTTTGTCTGGTGCGGTTGGGTTAGGGCTTGGATTCGGGTTGCAAAAAGTTGTCTCGAACCTTGTCTCGGGGCTGATTATTCTTTTGGACAAATCGATCAAGCCGGGCGATGTCATCAGCCTTGGTGAGACTTTCGGCTGGATCAACGCGCTTGGGGCGCGGTACGTGTCTGTCGTCACGCGGGATGGCAAGGAATACCTGATCCCCAACGAAGATCTGATTACGGGGCAGGTTGTTAACTGGTCCCATTCCAATGAATTCGTACGCCTCGATATCTATTTCGGGGCGGCCTATCACAACGATCCGCATGTTGTGCGCGCTCTGGCTGTTACGGCTGCAAAACAGGTGCCGCGCGTTTTGGGAGATCGTGTGCCGGTCTGTCATATTGTGGGCTTTGGCGACAGTTCGGTCGATTACATCCTGCGCTTCTGGATCAGTGATCCGACCGCAGGGCTGACAAATATCAGGGGCGCGGTGTATCTGGCCCTGTGGGATGCGTTCAAGTCGGCTGGTATCGATCTCCCCTTTCCGCAACGAGAGGTTCGAATGGTCGGTGGCCCCGATATTTCGCCTGCTGGCAGCGCGCTGTAGGCCGCTTTCGATGAAAAGTGCCAGGCAACGACCCCGTCGGCGTGTTTGTCAAAAGAAAAAGTCGCCATTCGGCAAAAATGGCACTATCATGCAAAGTGGCGACGTTGCGAAGTTGTGACTTTGACCGCGTCGATTTAAATGCTAAGAAACTTTTTGCCCAGCGTCAGGGCTCTGCTGGCGCACATGCATAGGAGGACGATGTCCTGTCTCACGCTACACAGGTTG
>JBLIFE010000213.1:0-4869 GCA_047633515.1 Paracoccaceae bacterium
CGTGTCCTGATGGGGTCGATGCACACCGGCCTCGAGGAAACCAAGGACTGGAACCGGGTTGCCAGCTTTTATGCCGAAAGAGCGACGGGTGGTGTCGGGTTGATTGTTACGGGTGGGATGGCGCCGAACCGTGAGGGCGGCGTGTTTCCGGGGGCGGCGGGGCTTTTTTCGCAGGCCGATATCGACAACCACTCAATCGTAACAGACCGGGTTCATGCCGCGGGCGGCAAGATTGCAATGCAAATCCTGCATGCAGGGCGCTATGCCTATTCGCCGGATTGTGTTGCGCCCAGTGCGGTGAAGTCTCCGATCTCGCCATTCGCGCCGCTTGCGTTGGACGAAGCAGGGATCGAAAAACAGATTGCGGATATTGTCGAGGCCGCAGCCCGTGCGCAACGCGCAGGATACGATGGGGTCGAGATCATGGGGTCGGAGGGGTATTTCCTAAACCAGTTTCTTGTAACCCACACCAACCGGCGAACCGACCGTTGGGGGGGCAGTTATGAAAACCGGATGCGATTGCCGGTCGAGGTTGTGCGACGGGTGCGCGCGGCAGTTGGCCCCGAGTTTATCCTTATCTATAGACTGAGCATGATCGACCTGATCCCGAACGGATCGACCCACGAAGAGGTCGTAACGCTGGCACAGGCCGTCGAGGCCGCAGGTGCCACGATCCTGAACACGGGCATTGGCTGGCACGAGGCGCGAATTCCCACAATTGCGACCAGTGTTCCCCGCCGGGCGTTTGCCTGGGTGACTCAAAAATTGATGGGGCAGGTGGGCATTCCTGTCATAACCTCGAACCGGATCAACACCCCCGAGGTCGCCGAAGGGATTCTGGCCGAAGGCTGTGCCGATATGGTGTCGATGGCGCGCCCGTTTCTGGCCGATGCGGATTTTGTAAACAAGGCCGCCGAGGGACGCAGCGCACAGATTGCGCCGTGCATCGCCTGCAATCAGGCTTGTCTTGATCATACCTTCAGCGGACGCTTGACCTCTTGTCTTGTGAATCCGCGCGCGTGTCACGAGACCGAGTTGCGCTTTGATCCGGCTGCTGATCGCAAATCTGTGGCCGTGGTCGGCGCAGGGCCTGCGGGCCTGTCGGTGGCGATGGTGGCCGCACAGCGCGGGCACCGTGTGACGCTCTTTGAACAGGCAGACCGGATCGGCGGGCAATTGAACATGGCGCGTGTCGTGCCCGGAAAAGAAGAGTTCCACGGGCTGGTGGATTGGTTTGCCACGATGCTGGAGCTTTATGACGTTGATCTGCGTCTGGGGACTGTTGCGGCGCCAGAGCTATTGGCCGAATTTGATGAGATCATTATCGCCACGGGGGTGCGTCCGCGTGATCCCGCCATTGCCGGACAGGATGGCCCGAATGTGCTGAGCTATATCGACGTGCTGCGTGGCAATGCGGCGGTTGGTGCGCGGGTTGTGATTGTGGGGGCGGGGGGCATCGGATTTGATGTGGCCCAGTTTCTGGCCCATGCACCGCAACAGGGTGCGCCCGACATCGCACATTGGAAAGAGACCTGGGGCGTTGGCGATCCATCGGCGACGCGGGGCGGTTTGGCTCCCGAAGGGCCACAGCCAGAGGCGTCGGTTCGCCAGATCACTATGCTGCAACGCAAAGCCGAGAAAATGGGCAAGCGACTTGGCAAAACAACCGGATGGATTCACCGGGCCGAGTTGAAAATGCTGGGCGTGAAGATGAAAAGCGGTGTCAGCTATGAACGGATCGACGAAAAGGGACTTTGGGTCGGTCAGGCTGGGGTGGGCGAACCGGAGTGCATCGAGGCCGATACAATTGTTCTGTGCTCGGGGCAAGAACCCGAGCGGACGCTGGCCAATACGCTTTTGACGCTTGGCCGTGCGGTGCATGTGATCGGTGGGGCGGATGTGGCCAGTGAACTGGATGCAAAGCGCGCAATTGACCAAGGGGTGCGGCTGGCGGCGTCGTTGTAAACACGGCTATCTTTACGCGCTCAGCACGGCTACTTTAATCCGCTCGGCACGACTATTCCGGCGCGCTCAGCACGACTTCGACACGGCGGTTTTCGGTGCGGCCTTGCGCGGTGGTGTTGCTCGTCAGGGGGGCCAGAAATCCGACGCCTTCGGCACGGACCTGTGATTTTGGCACACCAAGATCGCCAGTCAGGCGCGCCTTGACGGCGTCGGCACGTTTCTTGGAGAGGGCGATGTTGCCGCTTAAGGACCCTTCGGCATCGGTATGTCCCACCAGAACTACCGCAAGATCGGGGTTGCTGGTCAGATATTTTGCCAGTTGGGATAGCGAATCAAAGTCCGCAGTCCCAAGTTTCGAGGACCCGGTTTTAAAGGTAAGATCCTCCAGAACGGCATGCCCCTTTGCCTTGAGGCGGGCAAGAAGGGGGGCCTTGGAAGGCGCATTATTTGCGCTTTCCTCAGGCCGGTTTTTAGAAAACACCGGACTCTTGCTCGAGGTGACGATGACGGGTTCGGCAACCGAGCGGGGGCCGACGCGGATCACCTGAACAAAGCCACGGGTCGAGGATCGGCTCACAAGAAGGCTGATGTGTTCGGTTTGGTCCGCTGCTTTTCGCTGTGCGGTCAGATACCTGAAATCGCCAAAATCCACATGCATGTCAGGCTCTGGCAGGATCGCTATGGCGTTGATGAAATCAAAACCGCCACAGCTGCGTGTGTCGCACTCGAATACGATTTCGAACCGGGCTTCCAAAAGCTGTTCGCGCAAAGGCACCAGAAGTTGAAGCGTGGTCAGGCTGGCTGCCGGAATGTGCCATGCCTGATGAAGGATCATGCCCTCGGTTGTCTGTGTCGGGATGGAGCCTTTGGCGAATCCGGCCAAAGGCAGCGGAAAACTGCCGAAATCTTCGATGATCTCGACCACCATGGCGCTGCTTGATGGAAATTCGAGAGGCAAAGCATGGGCCGCGCCCGAAATGAGCGTTGCGGCAAAACAGATGGCAAAGGGCAATTTCATCGGTTTAGGCTGTGATACTCCGGATTTGGCTGCATATTTGTGGCTGATGCGACGCGATTGGTCATATTATAAAGTCCAGCTACCCCGACGATATCCCAGATATCACGCTCCGTGAAGCCGGCATCGCGAAGCGTCTGGCGGTCTGCTTCTTTGATCGTGGCGCTTGATACGGTCATCGCAACGGCAAAATCCAGCATCACGCGCTCTTTGTCGGTGATCGGGGCGACGCGGTAATTCATCGCCAGCATCTCTCCTAACTCGGGCTTGCCCGACAGGGCGCGCACAGCCTGACCATGAGCCACAAGGCAGTAAAAGCATTTGTTTACCGATGAGACGACCACGGCGATCATTTCGCGGTCAAGTTTGCTCAGCCCGCTCGGAGCAAGCATCAGGTTGTTATAAAGGCCGGTAAACGCGTTAAGTTTGTTGATGTCGAACGCATACGCGCGCAGGACATTTGGCACAAACCCAAGCTTTTCGACGCAGATATCAAAATATTTTTGCGTCTCGGGCGGAAGGGGGTCCACCTGTGGCAGATCAAGAGCTGTGGGAGAGGTGGTGTGATGGGTCATGCCGCGTTGGCCTTTTTCAGGGTCGTCAGGGAAGAAATCTGTAATGATACCGTCCCACAACAGTCATTCCGAGGGAAGCATAGAGCGCATTTGCGCCGGTATTGGCTTGGGTCACTGCAACAGAAAGGATATCGGCACCTTGATCTTGTGCCCAAAGGGCGGCGGCCTGCATCACATAAATCGCCATGTTTTTGCGGCGCTTGTCGGTCAGCACCTCAAGTGCATGCAGCATCGCGACGTCTCCGTCGACTGCCAGAAACGCGGTGGCAGCGGGTTGATCCGCGATGCGGCCCAAAATTGCGCATTTGGGGGATTTGACTCGGTTCATCACGGCAATCCGCTCGGGTCCTATGCCACCGGCCCGCCAGATTTCTTGCTGGATCTCAAGCGCGGGCCATTCGGTGATGAAGCTCGACACTGCTGGCGGCTGGATCGCAAGTTTGCTAACGGGGGCTGCGTATAAAAGCGTCTTGTCGGCGATCTGGTAACCCGCGCCCTCCAGAGTGCGGTCTAGTGCGTCGTCGCCTACGCGGACCATAACGCGGGCTTGCTGGCCCAGTCCGGCTTGTGCGGCAGCCATTTTCTGCACACCTGCAAGCGTTCCTGCGTCAGGGTTTAAAAGGGTGGCAGAAGACACGCGACTGCCGCCGCCTTGCCCGTCGCGCAGGACCCAGCCGTCACTTTCAAAACGACGTGCCGCGGGCCATGTGGCCTCTATCGCTTTATACAGACGTGGCGCGTCGGGTGACGTCATATAACACCTTCGGGAAAGGCACCCAGCAACGCCGCGACAGCAAGGTCAAGCCGCGCCACTTGCGTGCCACGAATAACAATATTCGCACCGTAAAGGCCCTCGCGCTGAAACGGGTAGGAGCCGAATGACAGGTCATTGAACTCAAGCGCCAGTGCGCCCAACGGGCCGGCAATATCACCTTCGCCGCGGTCGATGCGCACACTGCGCGACAGCAGTGGCGCTCCGCCGGTAATTGTTGCCAGCACGGTTTCGACCATTGACTGGAACACCTTTGGTACACCGGCCATGACATGCACGTTTCCGATCGTAAATCCGGGTGCCGTTGACACCGGATTGTCGATCAGGGTTGCGCCGTCGGGGATACGCGCCATGCGCAGGCGGGCGTCGTTCAGCTCGGTTCCCGCACGGGCGTAATGCGCTGCAAGCAAGGCGCGTGCATCGTCGCGTACGTCGATCGGCACATCAAAGGCCGCGGCGATACAATCGGCGGTAATATCGTCATGCGTCGGCCCGATGCCGCCCGAGGTAAAGACGTGATCCCAAAGTCCGCGCAGCGCATT
>JBLIFE010000214.1:0-4858 GCA_047633515.1 Paracoccaceae bacterium
AGCCTCGCTGAGTGACAGGTCCGAGATCAGCTCCGCAAGCCGGTTCGCGTCTTTTTGGTTCAGAGCCAGCTCGATAGCGGCTGAAACATCGACTTTTTCGGTCAAGGGGGCGTTCTGGGTCATTCAGGGTATCCTTTGTGTCCGTCGTCATCGGGTCTTCCTGCCAGTGCGAGCATTCGGAAGATCGGCTAGGCGATTCGTGGGGGCAGCAGGGGGGCTGGTTTAGGCGTGGCAGGAAGGCAGGTCGATGGCTGGCATTGGTGAAACGGACCACGTTATTCACAGTGGGCACATACGTTTCAGAAGCGTTTTACCTTGCGTTACGTTGTTCTTGCAGGGCTGCAAATAGGTGTTTGAAATGGTTGCATTAGGGGCCTTGCGGTGCGGAAAAGCCGGCAGGAAAACGACGGAGTGCTTTGTTGTTATTCATAACGGTTTGATTAAAATAATAAACAATAATAACCTTGAGGCACGGTCGGGTGCAAGCGGTCACGCAGACGGGTTGGCGCGGTAAACTGACTAGAGACAAGAATATGCGGCCGTGCTGCAATGCGGAAGTTACGCCTAATTGCTTGCAATTTAATGTTCGCTAGGTACTATAAATCCTACTAACAAGGCACTTTTAGTGCTGAAATGATAGGCACTGGCCGTGAGGTCGGGGGCCATAAAATAACATGCCCGCGTTAGACGGGTGGCCAACAAGGGAAATTATTGATGAAAATACTCAACTACCTTGCATTCGCAGGGGCTATGGTTGCAGGGTCTGCAACTGTTGCCCAAGAGCGGTTCATCACGATCGGGACGGGCGGGCAAACCGGCGTCTATTTCGTGGTTGGCCAGTCTATCTGCCGACTCGTTAATCGCGATTCGGCAAGGACCGGCCTGAAATGTACCGCGCCTTCGACTGGCGGTTCGATCGCGAATATCAACGCAATCAAGGCCGGCGACATGGATATGGGTGTTGCCCAGTCCGATTGGCAGTACCACGCCTATAACGGTACATCCAAGTTCGAGGGTCAGAAATTCGACAAAGCCCGCGCAGTTTTTTCCGTGCACGGAGAGCCGTTTACGGTGATTGCGCGCGCAGATGCCGGTATCGGCAGCTTTGATGACCTGAAGGGCAAGCGCGTCAATGTCGGCAACCCCGGCTCTGGGCAGTTGGCCACGATGGAAGTCGTGCTTCAAGCCAAGGGCTGGACAATGGACGACTTCCAACTCGCCTCCGAGTTGAAGCCGGCCGAGCAGGCCGCCGCACTTGGTGACAACAAGGTCGATGCGATCGTCTACACTGTCGGTCATCCCAACGGATCGATTCAGGAAGCCGTCTCAACCGTCGAGGCCGTCATCGTTGACGTCACCGGCGAGGCGATCGACAAACTGATCAACGAGAACCCGTTTTATGCACGCGCCACCATCCCCGGCGGCATGTACGAGGGGTCTCCCGATGACATCACGACCTTTGGTGTGAAGGCGACGTTTGTAACATCCGCGGATGTGGCTGACGACGTGGTCTACGAGGTCGTAAAGGCCGTGTTCGACAATTTCGACCGGTTCAAGCGTCTTCACCCTGCTTTTGGAAATCTCAAAGAAGAAGATATGATCAAAGACGGGCTTTCCGCTCCGCTGCACCCCGGTGCGGTGAAGTACTACAAAGAGCGTGGCTGGATGTAATTCCAGACTTCCATGAAAGTCGGGGGAGCATGGTCAACGTGCTCTCCCGGTGCTCGGCAAATTTGTGACAGTACTTTCAGGGACGCGTGGGAATATCCGTGCGCAGGGGAAAAATGGCGAACTCGGACCAACAAAAAGCTACAGATTCCGCTCAAGGAGGCTTGAGTCAGAATGAACTCGATGCGCTCGTTGCCTCCTCCGATACAGGTGGCCGCGCAACAACAGGGCCGGTCGCGACGTTTATCATGCTCGTTGCGTTGGCGTGGTCTTTGTTCCAGTTGTGGTTTGCCTCACCCATCCCGTTCATAATCGGCGTCGGCGTATTTAACGACACCGAGGCCCGCTCCATTCACCTTGCCTTTGCAGTGTTTCTGGCATTCGCGGCTTTTCCGGCCGTGCGCACGAAATTTCAGGTCGGGCTGGGTGTTTTTATTCCCGTTGCTCTGGCGTTTCTATTCATGGTGTCGGCCAAAGACGGCGCCTCCATCTGGTGGATCCCGATCGTGGCTGCCGGCGTTATCGCCGCTGTGATCCTTGGGTCGCCAAAAGAAAAAATTCCCGCGTGGGAATGGGCGATGGGCGTGATTGGTGCGCTTAGTGCGCTGTACCTCTATATTTATTACCGTGACATCGCAGACCGCGTCGGCGCGCCGATCACGCAGGATTTCGTTGTTGCTGTCACCGGCCTGCTTTTGTTGCTTGAGGCAACCCGCCGCGCGCTTGGTCCGGCGCTGATGATCGTGGCATCCGTCTTTTTGATGTACACTGTTCTTGGCCCTTATATGCCCGGTATCATCGCGCACAAAGGCAACAACCTGTCGGAGATCGTGAACCACCAGTGGATCACCACCGAGGGTGTTTTTGGGATCGCGTTGGGGGTTTCGACCTCGTTTGTTTTTCTGTTCGTGTTGTTCGGCTCGCTATTGGACCGTGCGGGTGCGGGCAACTACTTCATTCAGGTGGCGTTCTCGTTGATGGGCCACATGAAGGGCGGACCGGCCAAGGCGGCTGTTGTTTCCTCGGCTATGACCGGTCTGATTTCCGGTTCGTCCATCGCCAACGTGGTGACGACGGGCACATTCACCATTCCGTTGATGAAGAAGGTCGGGTTTTCAGCTGAAAAGGCCGGCGCGGTCGAGGTTGCCTCGTCTGTCAACGGGCAGATCATGCCGCCCGTGATGGGAGCGGCTGCGTTTTTGATGGTCGAGTATGTGGGTATCCCGTATTTTGACGTAGTCAAGCATGCCTTTCTTCCGGCTGTGATCAGTTATATCGCGCTGGTCTATATTGTGCATCTCGAGGCTCTAAAGGCCGGAATGGAAGGGCTGCCACGGGCCTATATCCCAAAACCGATCGTGCAGCGTTTAATCGGCATCGTCTTTACTATTGCGGTGATTTGCGCGCTGTCGTTTGCGGTTTATTACGGCATGGGCTGGATCCGTCCGATGTTCCCGGCCACTGCGGGCTATATTATCTTTGCGTTCCTTACGGCTGTTTATGTCGGCCTGCTTTATGTGGCCTCCAAAGAGAAGCCGCTGGAGCTTGACGATCCCAACGAGCCTGTGACCGCGCTTCCGCTTCCGGGGCCGACGATCCGGTCCGGTCTGCATTTTATACTGCCGGTTGTGGTGTTGGTCTGGGCGTTGATGATTGACCGTCTTTCTCCGGGGTTGTCGGCCTTTTGGGCGGCATCCTACATGGTGTTCATTCTTTTGACACAGCGTCCGTTGATGGCGATGTTCCGTGGGAGCAGCAATCTGGTTGCGTCTGTCAAAGAGGGTTGGATCGACCTGATCGAGGGTCTTGTGATCGGTGCGCGAAACATGATCGGCATCGGCATTGCGACGGCCACGGCCGGTATCATTGTGGGCGCGGTCAGCCAGACCGGTGTGGGGTCTGCCCTTGCCGATGTGGTCGAGGTGCTTTCGGGCGGCAATATCCTTGCGATCCTGTTCCTGACGGCAGTGTTGTCGTTGATCCTAGGGATGGGGTTGCCGACCACGGCGAACTATATCGTGGTGTCGGCACTGCTTGCGCCGGTGATTGTTACCCTTGGGCAGCAGAACGGGCTGATTGTACCGTTGATTGCGGTGCATTTGTTCGTGTTCTACTTCGGGATTATGGCGGATGTGACGCCTCCTGTCGGGTTGGCGAGTTTTGCGGCCGCGGCAGTATCGGGCGGTGATCCGATCAAAACCGGCGTTATCGCCTTTTTCTACAGCCTGCGCACGGCGGCACTTCCATTCCTGTTCATCTTCAACACAGAGCTTTTGTTGATTGATGTGACGATAGCGCAGGGCATATTTGTGTTCATTGTGGCGACGGTGGCAATGCTTTTGTTTGCGGCCGCCACGCAAGGGTGGTTTCTGGCCAAGAACCGGTTCTACGAATCCGTGGCGCTTATTCTTGTGGCCTTCACGTTGTTCCGTCCCGGTTTCTGGATGGATATGGTGGCGCCGCCCTTCGTCGAGGAAGCCCCCGCCGCGATTGTTCAGGCCGCACTTGCGACGCCAGCAGGGGACGATCTGCGCATTCGTGTGGCAGGGCTGAACGATCTGGGTGATCCGATCAATTTTGTGGCGCTGGTGCCGATCGGTGACGAGGCCACGGGCGAAGAACGGCTTGAGGCAGCGGGGCTGATGTTCCGCGATGCGGACGGCAAGATGCTGATTGACGACGTGGCTTTTGGCAGCGCGGCGGCGGATGCGGGGCTTGACTGGGATCAGGAAGTGTTGCGGGTTTTGCGACCCATCGGGCAGCCCAGCAAATATCTGATGTTCATTCCGGCTTTGCTGGTTCTGGGGGCGATCGTGATGCTGCAACGTGGGCGCAACGCGGCGAATGTGTTGCGCAAACCGGCAGTTTGAAAGGGGTACGGCAATGTATAAAAATGTTCTTCTTCCCATCGATCTGAACCACGAGGCATCCTGGCGTACGGCGCTGCCACAAGCAGCAGAGCTGGTGCAGGCCTCGGGCGGGGTGCTGCATGTGATGACGGTGTTGCCCGATATGGGCGCGTCGCTGGTCGAAAGCTACTTTCCCGACGATTACCAGGAAACAACCCTCAAAGCAGCCGAAGGGGCGCTTGAGGCGCTGATCGAAGCACATGTCCCCGAGGGCGTGTTCGCCAAACCCCACCTTGGATACGGCAAAATCCACGATTGCATTTTGTCCACGATGGAGGACG
>JBLIFE010000215.1:0-4841 GCA_047633515.1 Paracoccaceae bacterium
TTACGGTCAAAGGGCTGTCCCCCCGACAAAAACCGCTCGGGTATGCGCGCGAGGGCTTCGTAATAGTAGTCGATATAGGCATCGTCGCCTTCGAGTTCGAGATCGGCCCCACAGGGCATTTCATCAGAAACAGGTTCTAGAAGTTTGTCAAATCGCATGAATGCCCCGGGAACGAAAAAAATGCCGCCCCGTGAGGGGACGGCAAAAAACAGCCTACGTCAAGACGAACCGGACTCTAGTTCAAGTCTATCCTAAGCTCGACACGACGATTTTCAGGATCAAGCGGGTCGCCGGTGCGCGGCGCGCTTTCGCCCATGCCAAGCGACGTGAGCCGTTCGGAGGAAACGCCCTGATCAATCAGGAACTGTTGCACAGATGTAGCGCGGTCGTTCGACAGGGTGTCATTATACCCGTCTCCACCACGGGCATCGGTATGCCCTTCAACCACAAAGCTTGCACGCTTCAGGCGGTCGTCTTTCAGTGCCGAGGCGAAAACCGCAAGGTTTTCTTTCGCCTGTTCTGTCAGATCTGCAGAATCGAGTTCAAAATTGATGAGCATATCCATGCCCTTGGGCTTGGCTGGTGCACATTCGGCGGCTGTTCCGATGCAAATACCACGGTTCAGGCCAAGGTCGACAGAATCGACAAGAAAACCGACAACATCATCAGCCGAAAAGGTGGCCTGTTGAGCTGTGGCCGAAAATGCCGGAGACAAAGCCAATACCGATATCATAAGGAGGCGGCGCATAATAATAATCACCCGTTGTTTCATAACTGAGCCAAAGGTACGGATTGCGCCCCTTGATGTCAAGGTTCGGACCCTGCTTACGTGATATTGCTAGGCGTTTATTCGCCTTTCGAGGCGTCATCGTATGCGTCTGAAAAATACGCCAGGAACACATCGAGCATCCCGTTTTCATAGGGATGGGTCTTTGAATCCCAGCGATCAACATAGATTTCCCACGCTTTCGCGGCCTTGGAGGTGAACCGGCTGCTTTCGACCTTGGACTCCACAGATTCCGGACTCAGATCTTCGATAAGACGTGCCAGCGCAGGCTGCATCGCTGCGGTCAGGGCGAACTGATGTTTCTTGACGTCATCGAACGACGCTTGAACAGCACGGGCACCGCGCTGATATCCGGGTCGTCCGGGGCCGAACATCACCTCAAGCGCTTCTCCGGCGGTCGGGATGAATTTCATCGGATTGTTGGCATCGTATTCCAGCATGGTCCGGCTCCCGCTTTTGACCATTTTCTTGGCAGCGGCACGCGCGCGCAACAAGCCGGCCAGCTCTGCGGTCATGATGCGCAGGGATTGCCCGATTTCATAACCCAAGGCCGTGGGGTCGACCCCGCTCAGGGCGTTGGGTTGCATGCCTGCCCCCTCGCACAGGGCACGAAGCAATGCGCTGTCGTCGGCAGGTTGTGCGGGATTCGGGGCAACAGGTTGTTGGGGTGCAGACCGGGTCGCCGGTGCACCAAAGCCCTCTGAGGGCGGCACCTGTTCGGGGCGCCGGGCCTGCGCAGGTGGTGGGGCTGGCCGAGGGATTTCGGGGGGCGCGGTGTGTTCGGGAGCTCCGAAAGGCGACCCTTCGGCGACGGCCGGCCTTTGGCTGACCGGTGGAGCCTGCGGCTGTTGGGGAGGGGGGCTTCCGAAGGGGCTGGCGGGGGCTGCGGGCGCTGATCCGAACGGGCTTGCGCCTGCTCCCTGGCTGCCGAACGGGCTGGCAGGAGGGGTGTCAAAGGGGCTTGTCGCGGGTGGCGCGCCAAACGCCGAGGGCTGGGCGGGCGCCTGTGCGGGGGGCGCAGCAAAGGGCGAACCGGCGCGCGCGGCGGTGCCAAATGCGGCGGCCTGTTCGGGTGCCGGGTTCCCGAAGGGAGAGGCTGCTTCTTGTGGGGGGCTTTGCGGGCTTGGGGCAGGGGCCCCGAAATCGGCCACCGGAATGTGCTGGTCTCCGAAATCCGACAACCGTTCTGCCGGGCGTGGACGCGGATCAAAACTTGCCTGCTCCGGGGTCGAGGCGCCGCCGCCCATGGACCAGATATCGCCCCCGCCACCAGACGGCGCACTGGGCGCTGTGGGCGTATCAAAACCGGAAGCGGCCGGAAATCCGGACGAAAACGCAGGGGCTGGCGGCGGTGCGGGGGCGGCTGGTGCGCCGGCCCCCAGAGAGACGATAACCAGATAGTGTCCGATTTGCAGCTTGTCGCCCTGTTGAAGGTGATGGGGGCTTTTGACCCGCATCGAGCCGCCATTTATGAACGTGCCGTTGGTCGAGACATCGTACAGATAATAATCCCCGTTTTCATACCTGATTTCGATATGGCAACTGGACACAAAGCGGTTCGGGTCCGGCAGGGTCCAATCCATGCTGGGATCACGACCGATCTCGAAGCCGCGCTTGTCAGTGCTGAATTCAACAGGGCCGCCATCTTCAAGATGGGTCTGATTGTCGATGCGAAGGCTCAAGCTCATTTTGTATCTACCGTCTTGTCGGCGGCTCTAGGGTGGGGGCGCGCCGGTACTGTGCAACTAGGTGTCCGCGCGCCACGACACAACAAGTGACGGGCAGGGGCAGGCCCATGTGCGCATTGTCACAGTTATGGCGTAGTTTCGGGTTGTTGCAAGCCCAGCGGCATCACACCGTTGCGATACCGGGCAAATTCAATATAATTTCCTTGCCTCGTGATCACTTGAGGGCTGCGGCGTGGCTTTGGCCCCTGCTAACTGTCTTCGCTCAGCTTGATGGCCATTCTTGCAAAGCGGTCAAGCTGTTCCTCGCGTTGATTCACGTCGACGCGTGCCAGTAGGGACAGCACCCCGGCATTCACGGCCCGCGCTGTCAGGTGCGGCGGCGGTGGTACGGGCGGCATATCGGGCCCTACCATGGATCCGCCTGACCAGCCTGCGCCAAAGGCAACCCAGACACCGGGTGTCTTTGCCGCGCTTTCCATGGCGGCATCAAGAGCGGA
The DNA here is from genome assembly GCA_047633515.1 of Paracoccaceae bacterium. Lineage (GTDB taxonomy): Bacteria > Pseudomonadota > Alphaproteobacteria > Rhodobacterales > Rhodobacteraceae > JBLHUT01. Next base: position 2,973 of record JBLIFE010000215.1, read on the forward strand.
ATAGCGGTTTTCTTCATCCGGATTGGCCACCCATTGTGCCGCCAGCTCCAGCATTTGCAGGTCGGCGCTGTCTAGAAGGGTTTCGTCCTGACGTAAGCATTCATGGCCCCACCAAACGGAAAACCGGCGCGGCAGCACATAAGCGCAAAAGCTGATGGCCTCTTCGGGGGTGGGGCTGGCCAGCAAGGTGTTGATAAACGTCACCGTATCCTGATCGCCTGGTGTGGCGGTGACGTCTTCCGAAATCTCCGGAATGTTCAAAAAGAGATCCGAAGCCTTGTCAAAGCGCAGGTTGCGCCGCTTCTCACCGGCTCCGGTGCCTGTTGGTGCGTCGTTCATATCGCCACCCCTAGTTAATCTTGACCAAGGCGCCTTGAATCGTCATGATGCCTCCGGCCTTGTGGGTGGCCATGGCACCGCCGCTGGAGGTCAGCATTGCGGAGGCCTTTATGTCGACATTGATGCCATTTATTTTGATGCCGGTCGCATCGATCTTGACAGTGTTGGGACCTACCTTGAGCTCGATTGATTTCTTCGACTCGATCTTCACGCCCATGTTGTCTTTTATGGTAGTGGATCCCTTTATTGTCAGGCTTTCGTTACCGCTTATCTTGGTCGTGCGCTTTCCGCCGATTTCCAACGTCTCGTCCTTGGAAATTTCTGTTGCGCGCTTGTTCTTGATGATCAGTTTTTCGTCTTTGCCGATGGTGCTTGTGCGGGTGTTGTCGATTTCGCGTGTTTCATCGTTCAAGACCTTGGTCAGCATGTCTTTCTGGGCGTGCTGGCGGAACAGCTCCTTGTCCTTTGTATCGTCAAAGGCCAGCTCGTTATAGCCGCTACCCCCTTTGGTGCTGTAGGACTTTATCCCGCTGATATTCTTGTTTTTCGGAAGAACATACGGGGGCATGTTTTCGGCATTGTAGACGCAGCCGACCACAAGAGGCTGGTCGGGATCGCCTTCTATGAAATCGACCACCACTTCCATGCCGACCCTCGGGATGTTCATCGCGCCCCATTTGTTGCCAGCCCACATTTGGGCAACCCTGCAACGCATGGAGTGCTGTTTGTCTTTTTCTTCCTGTGTGCCGCGGTCCCAGTGGAACTTGACAAGGATGCGGCCCCATTCATCGCAATCGATCTCATCGCCCTTGTTGGACTTTTCGGTGGTCACAACAGCCGTTTGTGGCCCGCTTACACGGCTAAGCGGAGTTTTGCGCGGCCCGACATAGTCATCCTCGACATTGAAAAAAGTGTAGGTGCCGTCATAAATGGTGTCAGAACTTTTATTGGACGAGCCATATTCCTGTGGGCCGAAACGGTGTACGGCGCGCAGGCAAAGCCACTGGTCCCCGTCAGACCCTTCAACTCCGTCCACGATGACACGCATCCCACTGCTCAGGCTTATCAGATTGCCTTTGGCGATTACGTGGTTGTCCTCGGACAGCTCTTGGTCAAGATGAATTCTAGCGATCTTTTTGCTGGCGCCCTGGGTCAACGACTGGCCGGGATAGTGGTAAGTCTCGATGTCGGAAAAGTCGTAACGGTTTTCGCCGGCCTGATCGCCCGACATCGAGGCATCCGGCTTTTTGAAGTTGTAATCGCTGATGGTGACCTTGCCGGTCGTCAAGCGGCGATTAACCCCCCAAGAGGTCAGAATCTCCTCGTCGCGGGTTCCGACGTTGGATGTTGGGTAGAAGTTCCGGTTACTACCCGCAATTTTAGCAAAGTCGTCGTTATTGCCTGTAATGTGAAGAACGCAATCCGAACCGGTGGTGTCGAAGAAGTAGTTATAGCCGAACCGCTCCATCAAACGGCAGCAAAAGTCGTAGTCCGTTTCGCGGTACTGCACGGTGTATTCCAGCGCGTCAC
>JBLIFE010000216.1:0-4820 GCA_047633515.1 Paracoccaceae bacterium
CATTGCCGCCATAAACCAATTGCTTGAGATTATCCTGCAAGGTCCCTTGGTGGTGGATTTCATCGCGGTGTGAAACAGGTGTCTTCACGGAAATGTAGCCCTCGGTTGGTCTTGGTCAGGGCCACAATCTAGGGCGTTCCTAACAAAAACGTAACCGTTCTCCGTGTCGCATCGCCGTCACAGACAGATGGCGTTTTATTGCCCCGTCGCAATAAACAGATAAAGTGGCAAACCGATCGTCAGGTTGAACGGGAAAGTAACCCCCAATGACAACGAAAGGTAGATCCCCGATTTTGCATCCGGCAGGGCAAGTCGCATGGCCGCCGGAACCGCGATATAGGAAGCCGAGGCGCATAGCGTCATAATCAGGAAAACACCCCCGTCCGACAGCCCCAGCAACGAGCCGGTTATCCCGCCCACAACGCTTCCGATAATGGGCATGATGCAGCCGAACGCAAGCAATCCACCAGAGATATCCTTGCGGTTCTGCATCAGGCTTTTTCCTGCCGTCAGCCCCATATCAAGCAAGAAGATGCACAATACCCCGGTAAAGGGCAGGATGATCAGCGGCTTGAGTTGTTCCAATCCGGACTGACCGGTCAGGGCTCCGATTACAAATGATCCCACCAGCAGCACGATCGAACCATTTCCAAGGATATGGCGCAAAAGTTCCGGGGTGATCTTTGCCCCACCACTGCTGCGTGCCGCAAGCCACAGTGCCGAGACAATGGCAGGCACTTCCATGACTGCGGCCATGGCCACGATATACCCTTCCGACGGAAGGCCTTTGGACTCCAGCAGGCTGACAGCAGTCACAAAAGTCACGATCGAGATGGAGCCGTAATGCCCGGCCACTGCTGCCGCGTTGATCGGGTCAAGCCGTGTTATCAGCCGCAAGAGAGGATAGGCAATAAACGGAAGAACGAACGACAATACCGCGCCGGCCAACAAGCTGCTGAGCAATTGTAACGACAGCCCGTTGTCGGCAACGCTGACGCCTCCCTTGAACCCGATGGCCAGCAAAAGATAGATCGACATGATCTTTGCGGCACCATCGGGGATCGACAGATCGCTTCGGCAAACCGCAGCCACCAACCCTAGAATGAAGAACAGGATTGTTGGCGCCAGCAGATTGCTCGCAAGCATCGAAAGGGAGGCGTCCATTTTAGATTATCCTTGAGCCACCGGCGTCATCGCCGCAGAAGGCTGACTGAACCGCAATACCGCAAAGCCCAGAACCCCCGACATGACCGATCCACAAAGCACACCAAGCCGTACCGAATTCATCATCTCGGCCGAGTCAAAGGCCAGGGAGCCGATAAACAGGCTCATGGTAAAGCCTACACCGGTCAAACACGCCACGCCATAGACATGTTGCCATGTCACGTCCTTTGGCAGCCGCGTAATGCCGCTTTTGCACGCCACCCAGGTCACGCCGAACACACCGATCTGCTTGCCGATAAACAGACCTGCCGCGATACCCATGGGAAGGGGCTCAAGCAGGGCGGAAAATGAAATCCCCGCCAGAACCACACCCGCATTGGCAAATGCAAAGACGGGCAGGATCAGGAAAGCGACCCAATAGTGCAAACCGTGCTCGACCCGTAGCAAAAGCGCGTTATCGCCGTCCTTTTCCTTCAGCGGAATTGCCATTGCAATCAAAACACCGGCAAGTGTCGCGTGAACGCCTGATTTCAGCACGCAAACCCACATGAACACCCCCAACAGCAAATAGGGGGCCAGACGGTTCACACCCATCCGGTTCAATGCAATCGCCACAAAGAACGCCAGCATCGACAGCGTCAGCGCATTGACCGACAAGTCAGACGTGTAGAAAACCGCGATAATCGCAATCGCTGCAAGATCGTCGATGATCGCAATCGCGAGCAAGAACACCTTAAGCGCAACCGGCACCCGCGACCCCACAAGCGCAAGGATGCCCAAGGCAAATGCAATGTCCGTGGCCGCAGGAATAGCCCAACCATTCAGCGTTTCGGAGTTACCCCAGTTGAAATAGACAAAGATCATGCCCGGTACGGCCATGCCGCCGATTGCGCACAAAAACGGCAACAGCGCCTTTTCCATGCTTGACAGTTCACCGGTCAGCACCTCGCGCTTGATCTCCAGCCCCACAAGGAAGAAAAAGATCGCCATCAATCCGTCGTTGATCCACAAAACCGACGGCTTCGAGATTTCGAACGTCCCGACCCCGATCCGGACATTCGTATCAAGAAAACTGCGATATAGATCGGACAGACCGCTGTTTGCGGCAATCATCGCCGCCAGTGTCACGGTAATCAGGACGATGCCAGAGCTGGCATCGAGCTTCATGAACGCCTGTATGCGTGAGAGTGTCTTATCCAATGTCGGGTCCACCTTTTTACAATTTCAAGTTCATTGGCTCATATGGGGTAGCGGACGGATAAGAGAAAATACATATTAACTGTCAGTAAGATAGTTTAAGGCTATGCAATGCGTCCAACCTTACGACAGCTTGAGTACATCGTTGCAGTGGCCAACACTGGCCGCTTCAATCTGGCGGCTTCGCTTTTGAATGTGAGCCAGCCGTCGCTGTCGGCACAGATTTCCGAGGCAGAGACCGAATTGGGGCTGCGGGTGTTCGAGCGGGGGCGCGCGGGGGTAAAGGTTACGCTGGGGGGGGCTGATGTCTTGCGCCGTGCGCGCCTGATCTTGCGCGATGTCGAGGATTTGCGCGCCGCGGCAAAAGGCAACGATACATTCGAAGAGCGCCTTCGTCTGGGGGTTCTGCCTTCGATCGGGCCGTATTTGTTGCCAAATGTGGTGCGCGCCCTGCACCTTGAATACCCCAAATTCCGGCTTGTGATCCGCGAAGAAAACACCCGTGACCTCGAAGAGGGATTGCGCACCGGAAGCTTTGACATGATCATTTCCACCCCAGAGGATCACCCCGGTTGCCTGCACACCAAATTGTTCGAGGAAGGTCTGTGGGTGGCCGTTGCATTGGACGACCCCATTTCAAGCCTCGCCACCCCGCTGAACCTGACCGATCTAAAGGGGCGGCGGTTTTTGACCCTCGGGCCGCGGTTCCGTTTGTCGCATATGGTTGCGGTGCTGGCGGGTCGGTGCGGGGCGCATGTGTCAGATGCCTACGAGGGCACGAGCCTTGATGCGATCCGGCTGATGGCAGCCACGGGAAACGGTGTCGCGCTTTTGCCCCACCTTTATGCGGTAACAGAGGCGCGACGTGGCACCGATATCGCGCTCAGGCCGTTAAACGCGCCCGGAACCGAGCGGCAGATCGCGTTGATCCAGGATCATTCCCATGCGCAGCGTCCCGCCAACCGTGCCTTGGCAGAAGTGCTTATTCGAGAGGCCGACCTGCTGATGAAGCAATGATACGGGCTAAATCGGACCTAGTCCGCTTGTCCCAACCTAAACTGCTTGTCTTTGTGCGGCGCGCTCCACTAGGCTGTCTACTATGGTTAGCGGGCACCCAAGATCGCCTGAGCTGTAAACGGTGACAACAAGGAGATGATAAATGGGTTTCAAAACATTAAAGGGCATGGCCACCGCGTTATTTGTGTCCGGACTTGGTCTGGGTGCTGCCTCGGCTGATATCCTTGATACGATCAAAGAACGCGGCACACTGATTGTCGGTGTCAAAGCCGACTATAAGCCCTACGGCTATCTTGACACTTCGGGGGCAATCATCGGGATCGAGCCTGATCTGGCGCGCGATGTTGCCGACAAGCTTGGCGTCGCGGTCGAGTTTGTCCCTGTGGTCAGCTCGAACCGGATGCAGTTTCTGGAGCAGGGCAAGGTCGACCTTATGATTGCCACGATGACCGACCGCCCCGACCGGCGCAAAGTGGTCCGGATCATTGATCCGAACTATTACTCGTCGGGTACCAATGTTCTGGCGCTCAAGAGTTTGGGCCTTACGGAATGGGAAGACCTGCGCGGCAAGCCGGTTTGTGGCATCCAGGGGGCGTTTTACAACAAGGCAACCTCGCAGACATACGGCGCCGAGATTGTTGCCTTCAAAGGCACAGCAGAAGCATATTCTGCACTGAAGGGCGGCAACTGCGCAGCCTTCGTTTATGACGACAGCGCGATTGTCGCCAAAACAGTCGAGCCGGAATGGGCCGAGTATGAAATGCCTTTGCCAACGATCGATGACGCGCCTTGGGGCCTTGCTGTTCCGCTGGGCGAGGAAGGCTTTGCCACACTGATGGAAGAGATGATCACCGGATGGCACAAGTCCGGGCGCATTCTTGAGTTGGAGACAAAATGGGGCGTGGCCAACACACCCTTTGCCAAGTCGATGAACACAAAGTACCAATAAACCCAACGGCGGGCGGGGCGTAAAGCTCCGCCAGTCCGTCTCTGGCATGGGGCTTTTGAATGGATTTGTTCTTCGAATGGTTTCGAGTTCTTTACGATAACACCGGCATCAATCTGCCGTTTCTATACGACAGCTATGACCGCAACCGGATGTTTGACGGCTTCCTTACAACCATCTGGTTGTCACTGGTGTGCCTGTTTTTCTCGATCATCATCGGCGTTATCGGCGCGTGGCTTCAGGGCTCTTCGTTCAAATGGACCCGTCGCATCGTCAACGGATACATCCAGCTTTTTCGCAACACGCCTCCGCTTGTGCAGCTATATTTCTTTTATTTCGCAATCGGAACGTTGCTTCCGAGAGTTGAAAACGACTGGGGCGGGCAATCGCCGATACTGGGCAGTTTTGCTTGGGCGGCGATATCGCTGTCATTCTTTGCCGGCGCCTTCAACGTCGAGATTTTTCGATCAGGCATAGAGGCCGTTCCGAAATCGAC
>JBLIFE010000217.1:0-4810 GCA_047633515.1 Paracoccaceae bacterium
CGCAGCAAAGCATCCTGCCGTTTTTGCCGATCAGGTCCTGACCTATCTGGCCGAAAGCCGCGATTTCAGAATCGTGCGTTTTGACACCGATGCCTTGGGCGAAGATCCCGTACCGACCCCTGACGCGGCGGCGCAGCGTTCCTTTTACGACGCTAACCCCGAAGTGTTTACATTGCCGGCGCGCAAATCCATCACCTATGTCTGGGTCACACCCGACATGATGCTGGACAATATCTCCGTGTCCGACGACGATCTCAGGCCGCTTTACGAGGAGCGGATCGAAAGCTACCGCATGCCCGAGCGGCGTCTGGTAGAACGTTTGATCTACTCCAGTGCGCAAACCGCAAAAGAGGCGTCTGCCCGACTGACATCGGGCGAGGTCGATTTTGACATGCTGGTCACAGAGCGCAATCTGACACTCGAGGACGTGGATCTCGGGGAGGCTACCCGTGCCTCGCTCGGGCGATCGGCCGATGCCGTGTTCGCCCTGACCCAGCCTGGTGTGACCGCCCCGGTAGAGACCGACCTTGGACCGGCCTTGTTCCGGGTCAACGCACTTTTGTCGGCTCAGGAGGTCAGCTTCGAGCAGGCCCGCGAGGACCTTCGCAACGAGCTTGTACTTGACCGTGCACGCCGGCGTATCGACGCGTCAATCGATGAAATTAACGATCTTCTGGCCGCTGGCGGAACTCTCGAAGAGGCGGCACGCGACACCGACCTTGTTCTGGACACGGTTGAGTATTTCGCCGGTAGCCCGGAGATCGTGACCGCCTATCCTGCCTTCCGCAATGCCGCCAACCGCATTACCAGTGCCGACTTTCCAGAGGTCATGACGCTTGAGGACGGAGGCATTTTTGCCCTGCGCCTCGACGACGAACTGCCCCCCTTGCTGCAACCCATCGACGACGTCCGTGAGGCCGTGATCGAGGGTGCCGCACGCGCAGCCGATACAGCCCGGCTGCTGGAGATGGCAAACGAACTGGTCGCACAGATGGCCGTTGGTGCCGAAATTGGCTCGGCCGGACTTGAAGTCGAGAGTTACACCGGTCAGGCCCGACGCAATGCCGTTGTGGAGGACGCGCCACAAAGTCTGATGGAAGCCATCTTTGAAATGAACGTCGGGGATGTCGAAACCGTCGAAGGCACTGGTACTGTTTATGTAATTGCCCTTGATGCGATCACGGCACCTGACCTGACAAACGAAGAGCTGACCGGCTTGCGCACAGCCATTGACGGGCAGTTGGCCCAAAGCCTGAGCGTGGATATCTTTCAGTTCTATTCCGAGGCCCTGACCGCACAGACGGGTATTTCGCTGAACGTGCAGGCCATCAACTCTGTCAATGCCGAATTGCGATAAGTCATGAATGTGCTTTCGCCCAGCTTCGAAGATTTCGAAAAAGCGTTCTCGAACGGCGCCAGCCAAGTCGTCTACACGCGGCTGGCGGCTGATCTTGATACGCCGGTGTCCCTGATGCTCAAACTTGCCGGCGCACGGACCGACAGCTTTATGCTCGAATCAGTGACCGGCGGCGAAGTGCGGGGCCGCTATTCGGTGGTTGGGCTGAAACCGGACCTGATCTGGCAATGCCACGGCGACACCGCGCGGATCAACCGCGAGGCACGTTTCGACCCCACGGCATTTGTCGATCAAGAGGCTGCACCGCTTGATGCCTTGCGCGCGCTGATTGCCGAAAGCAGGATCACACTGCCTGTCGGCCTGCCCCCGATCGCGGCAGGGTTATTCGGCTATCTTGGATACGACATGATCCGGCTGGTCGAACATTTGCCCGATGTGAACCCTGATCCGTTGGGGTTGCCGGATGCGACCTTGCTCAGGCCTTCGGTGATTGCTGTGCTCGACGGGGTGAAGGGAGAGGTCATTCTTGTATCGCCGACCTTTGCAAACAGCGGGCTGTCGGCGCGGGCGGCCTATTCCCAAGCCGCAGAACGGGTGATGGACGCCTTGCGCGACCTTGAACGCGGCGTGCCCGATCAAACCCGTGCGCTTGGCGATGCCGCCCCTTCTGTTGGTGCGGGACAGTCCAATTTCACCAAGCAAGCCTATAAAGAGGCGGTCGAAAAGGCCAAAGACTATATTCGCGCTGGTGATATTTTTCAGGTCGTGCCCTCGCAACGCTGGACCCACAGCTTTGTACAGCCGCCCTTTGCGCTTTACCGGTCGCTGCGCCGAACCAACCCGTCGCCGTTCATGTTCTTTTTTAACTTCGGCGGTTTTCAAGTCATCGGGGCCAGCCCCGAGATCCTTGTGCGGTTGCGCGAGGGCGAGGTCACAGTGCGCCCGATTGCAGGCACCCGCATGCGCGGCCAGACCGAGGAGGAGGATCGCGCGCTGGAGGCCGATCTGCTGGGTGACCCCAAAGAAATGGCAGAGCACCTGATGCTTCTGGATCTTGGGCGCAACGATGTGGGACGGGTCGCACAAATCGGTACGGTACATCCGACAGAGAAGTTCATCATCGAACGCTACAGTCACGTCATGCATATCGTCTCTAATGTGGTGGGCCAGATCAAACCCGAGGCGGACGCGCTGGCGGCGTTGTTGGCCGGAATGCCAGCAGGCACGGTTTCGGGCGCCCCGAAAGTACGTGCGATGCAAATTATAGATGAGCTGGAACCCGAAAAACGCGGTATTTACGGCGGAGGTGTCGGCTATTTTTCGGCCGACGGTGACATGGACATGTGCATTGCGCTACGTACGGCGGTGCTCAAGGACGAGCAGTTGTATATTCAGGCAGGCGGTGGTGTTGTTTATGACAGCGATCCCGAAGCCGAGTGGATGGAGACGGTCAACAAGGCCAAGGCAATACGAACTGCGGCAGAGAATGCGGGACGATTTGCGCCGCGCGGCAACTAACCTAACCTGTTCCGACGGATATTTCACGCGCCGCTCCCGCCAGGGGGTACCCCTGTTGGGCATGGCGGCCCAGCCGCGGCCCTTTGGGCCGGTGCCTGCGCCGCGGTGGTGCATCAAGACCGGTGGTCGCGCAACCTGTGACCCGCATTTTGGCACGCGCACATTTCAACGGTTACCGAGAATTGCCGAAACTGGTGCAAGAACCACCTGCCCTGACTGGTCTCCGGCAGCCCATTCGAACAACGCCGCCACGGTATCGCCGTAAGAATGCGCGACGACAACGGCGGCACCCTGCTGTCCTGCTCGCAGCACCGCTTTGTTGAGTGTGGTATTGACGGACGCTGCGCCGTCATTCGGGTCATCAAGCACCCGGAAGACAACGGCGGAGGCAAGGCCAGCTGTATCGGCCAGCTGCTTTGCCGAATTGAGCCCTGTATCGTAGACCACCATGGCATGGCCGTTTTCCCTTAAAGCCGTGACGGCGTATCTGGCAAGGTCGCGGCCCTGCGCAAAGCCGTTTTCGACAACATCCAAGACACCGATCACGGTCTCGAAGCGGGACAGGTCTGCTGCAAGCGCGATTTGCACGTCAAGCGGCGTGGGGTTTTCCGGCAATCCAGATGCCAGCAGCAGCACTTCAAATCCTGCGCCACGATAGAATTTCGCCGCTTCAAGCGCGTCGGGATCGCGCGGATCAACAGCAAATGTGACTGGAAAGGGAAATGTACCCAGCGTTGCACGGTCGACCCCGTTTGCGGCGACATCGATCATGATGATCGACAAAAGTGGGCGTGACAGGCCCTGCGCAAATACGGCCGCGTTCCTGCTCAGGGCCGATAGCTCGCCAACCGGCACCGCTGATGCCCCCAGCGTCCTGTCGCCTTGGGGCGGGGTGATGCGCGGGATCGAAGAGACAAGACGTTCGGTCAACGGCTGCACCCGTTCTGGCAGACTGGCATCGGCCGGTTGACGGGGGTTGGTTAGGAGTGTCCCGCCCGGTTCCGGCCCCTCGGCCTGTGGCCGCGACGGGAACAGCGACGAAGATGGCGCAAGGACCGGTTGCGTATCCTGCACAGGGGGGGAAATCGTACGGATAAGTGGCTGTGGCCTTTGTGTGTCACCGGATATCGGCAGTTGCGGCTCTTGCGCTTGCGGTGTCAGGCCGGACGGATCCACGGGCTGCACCATCGCACGCGGCGCGACCAACGGAGACAACAGGGGGGCCGCAGGCAAAGGCTGTTGCGCAGGTGCCTGCACAGACGAGGTTACAGACGGAAGGGTCGGCGCGCCCGTCCCGGGCAGCAAGGTCGGAGTGCCCACAGTCGAATGGGAAACAGGAGCTTTGACACCACTTGTCTTATTGTCAGGCAGATCAGGGATCAACGGCTCAAGGGGGGGATGCGGGGCCACGCCGGATATCGCAATTTGCCCCAAAGGGGCACGCGGTGCTGCAATATCGGCCCTTGGCGTGCTTTCTGCCGAAGGCACGGTCAGGCTTTCGGGCGATGCAGCAGTGCCGGGTTTCTGCTCCGTACCGGTATCAAATGCAGGCGCGGCACCGTTCAAAAAGGGTGTGCGTGCGGTCTCATCAAACACCGGAGAAACCCGCCCCGCCGCCACAGAGGACGACAGGCTGGGTGCCGCCAGCGGGGCCGTATCGGGCTGCGGCGGGATAACCGCAATAATCGCTTCGGGAGCAGAAACGCCTGATACAACAGGAGCAGTGTCCGTTTCCGGTAGCGCCGGTGTCATATCGGGGCGCGCTCTTCGAAACTCCGACCCTGCGGGCACCGAGGGCATCGATAGCCCCCCGTCGGACGCCATCTTATCGGGTGGTGGGCTGGTCGGAACACTCTGCCGAAAGCCGTCCGACGTCGCATCAGGACCGCGCAGAGCCGACAGATCAGGCAAGGCATCAGGAAGCAGGTCAACACC
>JBLIFE010000218.1:0-4715 GCA_047633515.1 Paracoccaceae bacterium
AGGTTCAGCGGACCATCGGCGCGCCGGTACGGGATCTGGACGACCAGTGTTTTCTGCCGTCGACAGGCCTTGATGGACACGGTGTTCGTCGACGGCCTACAGGGGAGTTTCAATTCAGAATCTTGGACAATCCGCGGTCGTAGTTTGGTTAGTAGCAATGAAAGGTGTAACGTCTATACTCCCTACGACTATGAACTTGATGAGGGCGTTGGCTTTTTCGATGAACCTATCGTTCTTGACCAGATTACGTTTGCGACAGTATCTAACATTGAATTTTCGGGCATTGATTTCCTTTCGAGCGTCACTCAATATTCCCGAACAACCGATTTTACTCTGATTAAAAACATCGGTAACGACACCCGCACATTTACGCTGTGGTCTGTGCAAGCGGCGGCTGTGCCGCTGCCGGCAGGTGTCTGGCTGCTGTTGACTGGTGTACTCGGGATGGCGGGCCTGCGCCGTCGGGTGCGCCGCACCGCATAAACGCATCGCGCACACAGGATGGCGCGCCACAAGCCACGGTCGTTCACAAAAAGTCTGGCAGCGCAGGAGTCATCTTGCGCCGCTTTTCTAAGCTAGGTACAGCGTTTTTGTCTGTCTTTAGCCAAAAAGGCTAGACACCGCGGGCCAAGGCCCCTTCCCTGTTGCCGGATCACGCAAACTGCGTCTTTGCGGTCCGGCGTCGATGTGGCGTCGGTGTCTCTCTCGACACTTGCGAAAATGCTGCAATAATGCCCGCAATAAAATTACGCCCTGTCAAAATCAACAAAGCGAGCGCCCATGTCCATTTTGATCCTGAACGGCCCGAACCTGAACCTGCTGGGCACCCGCCAACCCGAGGTTTACGGGCGCGTCACGCTTCCGGAAATCGAGGCCGACTGCGTTGCACTGGGGGAGCGGCTGGGCGTTTCGGTCACCTGCATTCAATCCAACCACGAAGGCGCGCTTGTTGATGCGCTGCACGGTGCGCGAGGGGTCCATCGGGGGGTCGTGCTGAATGCCGGAGCGTATACCCACACTTCCGTGGCGTTAATGGACGCAATTTCCTCTGTCGAGCTGCCGGTGATCGAGCTGCACCTGAGCAATATTCACGCGCGCGAGGCGTTTCGCCACAAGTCGTTCATCGCCCCCGTCGCCGTGGGTCAGATTTGCGGTTTCGGACCCGCAGGATATGCTTTGGCGATACAGGCTTTGCTGGGGCATCTTGACCGGCTTGATGCAGCGCAGCGCGGCATCTGATTGAATGCTTGATTATGTCGAACGGGTAATTGCGTGTCGCGATATGACCGAGCTTTGGTCACATCATCAGACTGCCATGCGTAAATTCGGCTTCGAGAAACTGCTTTACGGGTTTACGTCCTACCGGACAGCAACGTCGCTGGGCGATCCGCGCGACCTTTTGGTTCTGAGCAATCACAATTCGTCCTATATCAGGCCGTTCATCGACGAAGGAATGTATTTTCATGCGCCAATGGTGAAATGGGCGCTTGAGAATGTCGGGGCGTGCAGTTGGAGCTATGTTGAAACGCGCGCCCGTACTGGCGGTTTGACCAAGCGTGAACGCAAGGTGGTTGAGTTCAACCTCTCGCAAGGCATCAAAGCGGGATACACGATCAGTTTTCAAAATCTGTCGAGCCGGTCAAAAGGTGCAATTGCGCTTGGCTGCGCCCCTGGCACCACACAGGCCGAAGCTGATGTGATCTGGCAGGCGCACGGGCGTGTGATCATGGTGATGAACGAAGTGGCGCATCTAAAGCTGACCACCCTGCCCCATACAGGAGCACGGCGCAGCCTGACCACAAGGCAACGCGAAGTTCTTGAATGGGTGGGCGACGGCAAGACCACTCAGGACATTGCTCAAATCCTTGGCCTGACGGTCACGACCATTGAAAAACACCTGCGGCTGGCGCGTGAAACGCTTAATGTTGATACCACCGCCCAAGCCGTGCTCAAGGCGAGTTCCCAGAACCAGATATTCATGATCGCAGGCTAGGTCCGCGACACGATTGCCACAATTGTCCCGGAAAGGCACAGCCTTGAGGGAAGGGTAAGGAAAACCGCACTTCATTCAGACGAAGGATATTGGCAAAAGCGATGCAGTTCCGTGAGTGGTGGCTTCGGCCAACGGGGCGTTCCTTTTACCATTTCAAATTACGGGAATGTAGGAACAAACCGGTTGCTGGTCTGAGTAGTCTCTAGGCGGCTGATCAGACCGGCATCCGACCTTGAGCCCAACCGCCCTTATTCCCGCCAATGGCAGCGCGATTTCCCCGTGGGTTTTACGGCAATCCAAGCCTTAACCCTGTGGCGATTAAAACACCGCCAACCACACCGGCCCGCAGCCGGATGCACATAAAAATGCCGCACTTTTTATAAAGTGCGGCATTATTTTCTCATATAGAGTTTGGCAGATTAGCCTTTTGCAACCTTGGCCACTTCGGCTGCAAAGTCTTCTTTTTCAACGGCGATGCCTTCGCCAACTTCCAGCCGCACAAAGCCCGTGATTTCAACACCGGCTTCTTTTGCTGCGGCTTCTACCGTCAGATCGGGGTTCACAACAAACGACTGGCCCATCAGCGTGACTTCGGCCATAAATTTCGCCATACGACCGACGATCATCTTTTCGATGACCTGCTCCGGCTTGCCGCTTTCGCGCGCGATGTCGATCTGGACTTGCTTTTCCTTCTCGACCACTGATGGGTCAAGATCAGCTGCGGACAGCGAGGCAGGGTTCACAGCAGCAATGTGCATGGCAACCTGACGACCGAACGCGGCGTTGTCACCGGTCAATGCCACCAGCACACCGATTTTGCCCATTCCGTCGGTGACTGCGTTGTGCACATAGGACACAACAGTGTCCCCCTTCAGGCTTGCCATACGGCGCAGGGCCATATTTTCACCGATAGTTGCGATTTTTGCAGTGATCGTGTCGGAAACGCTTTTGCCATCAAGGTCAGCGGCGAGCAGATCTTCGAGCGTGTCAACACCTGAGGCAGCTGTCGCAATTGCGGCGACCATGCTCTGGAATTCGGCATTTTTACCGACAAAGTCTGTCTCTGAATTCACCTCGACAGCGACACCCTTACCGTCAACGACCGTGACGGCAACAAGGCCCTCGGCGGCAGTACGTCCGGATTTCTTGGCCGCTTTGGCAAGGCCCTTGGTGCGCAGCCAGTCGATGGCGGCTTCCATGTCGCCATCTGTCTCGGTCAATGCCTTTTTGGCATCCATCATGCCTGCGCCGGATGTCTCGCGCAGCTGTTTTACTTGTGCAGCGGTGATAGCCATGTTGGCTCTCCTGTTTTTGTCATGGGAATGGCGCGGAGTACAGGACCGCGCCACTCGTAACAGTGTTTGTTCAAAGGCCTTCGGCCCTTGGAAGGAATATCGAAGAAGGCCTTACGCCTCTGCGGCGGCTTCGGTTCCGATTTCTTCTTCCAGACCGGCTTCCATTTCGCCAAGATCGATGCCTGCGGCACCCATCTGTACGGTCATCCCCTCAAGCGCAGCACGCGCAATAAGATCGCAATACAGCGAGATCGCCCGCGCCGCGTCGTCATTGCCCGGAATGACGAAATCAACACCATCAGGCGAGCAGTTGGAGTCAACGATCGCAATCACGGGAATACCCAGCTTTTTCGCCTCGAGGATCGCAAGGTCTTCCTTGCCCACGTCGATGACGAACAACAAGTCGGGTACGCCGCCCATGTCGCGGATACCGCCCAAAGACGCTTGCAATTTGGCTTGGTCACGTTCCATGCCAAGACGCTCTTTTTTCGTCAGGCCGGCAAAGCCGAGTATCATCTGCTCGTCAATTTTCTTGAGACGCTGGATGGATTGGCTGACGGTCTTCCAGTTGGTGAGCGTGCCGCCCAACCAACGGTGGTTCATGTAGTATTGCGCACATTTCTCGGCCGCCTCGGCGATCGGCTGCTGTGCCTGACGCTTTGTTCCAACGAACAGAACGCGTCCACCCTTTGCAACCGTGTCACGCACGATTTGCAGGGCCTGATCCAGCATCGGAACCGTCTGCGTCAGGTCCATGATGTGAATGCCGTTACGGTCACCGTAGATATACGGACCCATACGCGGGTTCCAGCGCTGTGTCTGGTGACCAAAGTGCACGCCAGCTTCCAAAAGCTGACGCAGAGAGAATTCAGGGAGCGCCATGGCTCGATCCTTTCCGGTTTGTTGATCCTCGGCAGCGCCATCAAGGGCATGCGCCCAACCGGCGGACCTTTGGGGATGTATGTCCCAACGGCCCAAGCCCTGCCTGTGAAGTAAGGGGCGGATAGGCCGAATCGCGGGCAGGTTCAAGTGGCCAGAGAGCCTCGGGGGCAAATAACCGCGAATTCCCGCTTTTCATGCCGGAAAAAAGCTGGCACCGGAGAATCTTGCGACAATGGGGCGTCTGTAAGTACACCTTGAAAGTCGTGTACTCGAAAGCAGCGTTCCGGACATCCCGTTCGGTAGCACAGCAGCAAGGATACCACGATTGGATATTATCTGCATTGGAGCGGTGTTGTGGGATGTGATCGGACGCACATCCGTTTCAATGCGCGCAGGACATGATGTTGCGGGGCGGATCACGCGTCTTCCGGGCGGGGTTGCTTTGAATGTGGCGATGGCGCTGCGGCGGGCCGGTGTGCGCCCTGTACTGCTCTCGGCGGTAGGGCGCGACGCGGCGGGTGACGAGTTGTTGTTGGCGTGTGCCG
>JBLIFE010000219.1:0-4709 GCA_047633515.1 Paracoccaceae bacterium
ACTATCGGGTCACGCGCGTCACAGGCCCGCGCCCTTCTTTCTTGACCGTTGACACAAGCAAGAGTCAAAAAATCCTCTTTGGGGCCTTCACCTGCCCGAAACCCTATTGAAGGGACTGGCCGGTGCCAATGATACGGGCTAGGGCTTGTGTCAAATGGAGGGCGAGAACATGACCATTGCGACCGGCTCCGCACAATCAGACATCCCCGATACGCGCCCGTTGTTGGCTGCAGTCTGGATGCTGGGTGCGATTGCATCCTTTACCTCGATGGCAATTGCCGGACGTGCGGTCGCCAGCGAAATGGATACGTTCGAGACCATGATGTACCGCTCAATAGTGGGGATGGTTCTTGTGTTGATAATCGGCGGGGCGACCTCCCATTTGCATGAAGTGAAACGGCGCAATCTTGGTAAGCATTTCTGGCGCAATCTGGGGCATTTTACCGGACAAAACCTGTGGTTCTACTCTTTGACCATGATCCCGCTGACCCATGTATTCGCGATTGAATTTACATCACCTCTCTGGGTTATGGTTTTGGCAGCGCTTTTTCTCGGCGAGCGGCTGACCGCAACCAAAGGCATTTCTGCCGCCCTTGCTTTTACGGGGGTGTTACTAGTGGTGCGCCCCGACATTGCCGTTATCAACCCGGGCCATGTCGCCGTAGCATTTGCCGCGGTGTCATTTGCCGTGACAGCAATTCTGACCAAGAAACTGACACAAACCGAGAGTATCACCTGCATTCTGTTTTACCTGACCTCCATGCAACTTGTTATGGGATTGATCGCCGCGGGTTACGACGGTGATATCGCCGTGCCCTCGATGGAAACCGCACCTTGGCTGGGATTGATCGCCTGCGCCGGCTTGCTTGCTCACTTTTGCCTGACGACAGCATTGCGTCATGCGCCTGCTTCGGTTGTCATACCGATGGATTTTGCACGACTTCCTGTCATCGCGATTGTTGGAGTTTTTCTTTACGACGAAAGGCTTGAAGCCTTTGTCATCGCTGGCGCGGCTCTGATTTTGCTGGCCAATTGGATGAACATCCGGGCCGCGATCCGGCGCAGATGAGCTAATAAGGCAACAAAATCCGACGGGACCAGATACAATCAAGTGCTGACGTGGCGTTACAGATTGACCAGAGGCATCGGCAAGAATTAGCCTATATAAGGTTTAACGTTGATCTGGGGAGAGATCATGAAGAAAATCGTTACAGTTGCATCAACCTTTGCGTTGTTGGCAGGCGCCGCATCTGCTTCGGGTATCTCGAAGGGCGGCAACGCCTACAACACCTTGTTCGAAAGCGGAAATTACGTTGAATTTTCGTTCTCGTCCGTCAAACCAAGTGTTTCAGGTGAGTATCCGGCGCTCTTAGGGGGCGGCAGCACGGGAAACATGGCTCTTAAATACACCTACGCCGCACTTTCCTATAAGAACCAGTTGTCCGAAACATTGGCATTGGGGTTCTACATCAACCAACCTTATGCCGCGCACGCGCAGTATAGTGGTGGTGCCTATGACGGCCTGAAGGCCACTTGGGAATCCACACAAATTGCCGCTGTGTTGAAATATCAGGCAAGTGACGCGGTCTCGGTGTTTGGCGGCATTCGCTATATTGAAAGTAGCGCGGTCATCGCGATTCCTGGCCTTTTGGCATCGGGGGGAGCGACCAGCAGTTCGACTTTCGACTACACTGCCGAAAGTGATACTGACGAGCAAATCTCTTACATCGGTGGTATCACCTATGAGAAGCCCGAAATCGCGCTGCGCGTGCGCTTGACCTACGAAAGTGCCTATACGCACAAATTCAAAACGCGCGAAAATTCGATAGGCTTTGGCCTGACAGATTTTGCCGGCGTGACCGAGGTGGAAATGCCACAAACGGTGATGCTTGATGCGCAATCGGGCATTGCCAAAGATACGTTGTTGTTCGGATCGATCCGGTGGACCGAGTGGAGCAAGTGGCAAGTGTTTACGCCCGGCTTCACTGCTGCAACCGGCACCCGCGTTACCGGCTATGACAACGATGTCGTCACCTACCAGCTTGGCATCGGGCGCCGGTTTACCGAGAACTTCTCGGGGTTTGCCCGCATTACGTTTGAAGAGGCCAACGGCGGCATTGCCCCCACGCGGCTTGACCCGACAGATGGCCGTACAAGCCTTGGGATCGGGGGCAGTTATACATCAGGTGCCATGAAGATCACTGGTGGTATCGAATACGTCCAAGTTGGCGATACTCAGGATGCCTCGGGTTTGCTGTTTACGGACAATGACGCCGTCGGGCTTGGCATCACGGTCGGCTATTCGTTCTAAAGTGTAACCCAGATAGTTGAGCGGCCCCGTCACGCGGGGCCGTTTTGCGTTGTTAACCCGACATCAAAATTTCTGCTGGAAGCGCCGCACAGGGGCGACTAAACCATACCTATGAAACAACTTTACTATCCCGACGCCGAAAGCTGGCGCAATGCCCCCCAAAAGCGGGTGCTTTTGTTTGCGATGTCAGGGCTTGGAAAGACTTATCTTTCCAATAAGTTGCGAGAGGAAGAGAACTGGTTTCATTACTCGGTGGATTACCGGATCGGCACCCGCTACATGGGCGAACTGATCGCCGACAGCTTCAAGCGCGAAGCCATGCAGGTGCCCTATCTGCGTCAATTGCTGCTAACCGATTCGATCTATATCGCCTCGAACATCACATTTGACAATCTGGCACCTTTGTCGATGTATCTGGGCAAGCCGGGAAACCTCGCCAAAGGCGGTTTGCCACTGGAAGTGTTCCGCGCCCGACAGGAGCAGCACAGCACAGCAGAGATCAACGCATTACGCGACGCGCCCCGTTTTATCGAGCGCGCCCAAGAGCTTTATGGCTATGATAACTTCATTTGCGACTGCGGTGGTTCGATCTGCGAGGTCGTTGACCCCGATGATCCCGACGATCAGGTTCTGAACGAGTTGAGCAGTGCCATGCTTTTGGTGTGGATCGAAGGCTCCCAAGATCACACCGCCGAGTTGGTGCGCAGGTTCGATCGCGCTCCAAAGCCGATGTACTACCAACCTGATTTCCTTGCCCGCTGCTGGGATAATTATACTCGGGAAAACAATCTGTCAGAGGACGAAGTTGATCCTGATACCTTCGTCCGCTGGACCTTTGCGGCGGCTCTCGCGCACCGCCAACCGCGGTATCAGGCAATGGCACAGAAATGGGGCGTAACCGTCACGGCAAAAGAAGCCTCAGTCGTTCGAAACGTCGACGATTTCGAAACCCTCATCGCAACCGCCATCGCGCGCAGCACCTGAACATCTTTCTTCGTGGTCCACGAAGATACTCTAAAAAACGAGGCCGCCATGCCCATCACCCTGCCCCAAAATTTGCCCGCTTTCGATATCCTTGATGCGGAAGGCGTTATGGTGATGGATAAGTCCCGCGCCGCTGTGCAGGACATCCGCCCCTTGCGGATTGCGTTGCTCAACCTGATGCCCAAAAAGATCCAGACGGAAACGCAATTTGCCCGCCTGATCGGGGCAACTCCGTTGCAGATCGACCTGCATCTCATTCGGATGAGTGATCACGAAGCCAAAAATACCACCGCCGAGCACATGGATGAATTCTATCGGCCGTTTCGGGATGTCTGCGACGAAAAGTTCGACGGCCTGATTATTACCGGTGCACCAATCGAACATCTTTCTTTTGAAACCGTTGGTTACTGGGGGGAGTTAAAGAAAGTGATGGAGTGGACCCAGACCAATGTGCACTCGACCATGGGGGTATGCTGGGGCGGCATGGCAATGATCCATTACTTTCACGGGGTCCAGAAGCATATGCTGCAAGCAAAGGCCTTCGGATGCTTTCGCCACCAGAACCTTGACCCGTCGCAGCCGTTGTTGCGCGGGTTTTCGGATGATTTCGTGATTCCGGTCAGTCGTTGGACAGAAATGCGACAGGACGAGATCGAGCAGGTTCCTGGGCTGTCCATTCTGCTGGGCAGCCCCGAAGTGGGCCCCTGCCTTGTGACCGACCCCGCGCATCGGGCCACCTACATCTTCAATCACTTCGAATACGACAGCTTCACGCTAAAAGAGGAATATGATCGTGACGTCGAGGCCGGTGGCACGATCAACGTGCCCGAAAACTACTATCCTGATGACAATCCCGCGAGTAAACCGCTCAATCGCTGGAGAAGTCACGCGCATCTTCTATATGGCAACTGGATAAACGAGATCTACCAGTCGACCCCGTTCGACATGAATGACATCGGAAAATGACCTATGCTAAAAGTTTTGCTGCGTGTTTAGAATTGTTGCTGCCTCCACTTTTTTGGTTTTGACGGCGGGCTGCGGCGTGTTGTTCGATGCCCGCGCCGAGCGTGCGGAAGCCAGAGCCGAGGCCGCCTTTCCGCCCGAAGGACAGATCCTTGAGGTCGAAGGTCGTGCGCTTCATGCTGTGGTGCGCGGCAGCGGTCCCGATCTGGTGCTGATCCACGGGGCCAGTGGCAATGCCCGTGACTTTACCTTTGCGTTTGTCGAACGAATGGCGCGCACGCACCGCGTGATCGCCTTTGACAGACCCGGATTTGGCTGGTCCGAAAAATTGCCTGAACAGGATGGCTCGATCTTTGCGCAAGCGCGCGTTCTCAGGGCTGCCGCGGAACAACTGGGGGCCGACAAACCTGTTGTTCTGGGCCACAGCTACGGCGGGGCGGTAGCACTTGCG
>JBLIFE010000220.1:0-4688 GCA_047633515.1 Paracoccaceae bacterium
GTTCGCCGGGCGCTCGTCCGAGGAAAAGCGCGAGATATTGCGCTGGGTGTTGTGGGACAATCACAAGCTAAGCTCGCTGGCCGGCATCACGCGGTTCCTGATGAATTTCCTGCCCCCCGAAAAAAGCCCCGAGCCTGTCATCGGCTGGCTTCAAGGGCGCCTCAAGGGGAGTTATCAGGTGCTTGATGCGCATCTTGACGGGCGCGATTGGATTGTGGGCGACACCCTGAGCAATGCAGATATGTCGTGCTGTGGCTACCTGTATTATCCAGAACCGTTCGGGTTTGACCGCTCACAATGGCCCCATATCGATGCCTGGCTGACCCGGTTGAGCAGCCTGAAGGGTTGGAAAGCCCCTTACGATCTGATGCCCGGCTCTCCTGCGGACCGCACATAAGCGCAGCTGCGCAAAGGAATGAAAACATGACCGAAGCTTATATTTTTGATGCCATCCGTTCCCCGCGCGGCAAGGGGCGACCTGAGGGATCGTTGCACGAGGTGACCGCGGTGCGGCTATCCGCAGACATGCTCAACAGCCTCAAGGCGCGGAACGGGCTTGACGGGCACGCCGTCGAGGATGTGATCTGGGGCAATGTCACACAAGTAATGGAACAGGGCGGTTGCCTTGCGCGCACGGCAGTTCTGGCCTCGACACTGGATGAAAGCATCCCCGGACTTTCGATCAACCGCTTTTGCGCCAGCGGCATGGAGGCGGTGAATATCGCCGCCAATCAGGTGCGCGGCGGCGCCGGACAAGCTTATATCGCGGGCGGAGTCGAAATGATGAGCCGCGTTGCGATGGGCAGCGACGGTGCCGCAATTGCGGCCGACCCGTCGGTTGCAATGGACACCTATTTTGTTCCCCAAGGGATCAGCGCAGACATCATCGCCACCGAATACGGCTTTAGCCGCGACGATTGCGATGCCTTTGCCGTAGAAAGCCAACGCCGCGCACAAGCGGCATGGACCGCACAGCGTTTTGCCCGCTCGATCGTCGCGATCAAGGACCAGAACGGCCTGCCGATCCTTGCTCATGACGAATACATGCGCCCCGCCACAGATATGCAAAGCCTTGGGGGGTTGAAACCTGCGTTTCAGGCCATGGGCGAGGTGATGCCCGGCTTCGACAAGGTGGCGTTGATGAAATACCCGCATCTGGAGCGGATCAATCACGTGCATCACGCGGGTAATTCCTCGGGGATTGTAGACGGCGCAGCCGCCGTTCTGATCGGCTCGAAGGAATTCGGAGAGGCCCGCGGGCTGACACCGCGCGCGCGCATTCGTGCCACGGCAAAGATCGGCACAGACCCTACGATCATGTTGACCGGACCTGTGCCTGTGACCGAAAAGATCCTGCGCGACCACGGCATGACCATCGGTGACATCGACCTTTTCGAGGTCAACGAAGCCTTCAGCGCGGTTGTGCTGCGCTTTATGCAGGCCTTCAACGTCGATCACGCCAAGCTCAACGTAAACGGCGGCGCGATTGCCATGGGCCATCCGCTGGGAGCCACGGGCGCGATGATCATCGGCACGTTGCTGGATGAACTGGAGCGCACCGACAAAGAGATCGGTCTGGCAACGCTGTGTGTTGCATCGGGCATGGGTGCGGCCACGATCATCGAGCGGGTCTGATGGCGCATCCGGCATCAACGGGCGCTTGCCTGAACAATAGTTTCGGGTCGCGCGACCAGTCTGACACTTGCAAAAATATTCGAAAATGAACGGACAGAACACATGACCGATTTCACCATGACCTGCGACGCGGACGGCGTTGCCGTAATCACCTGGGACGTTCAGGGAAAGTCGATGAATGTCATGAATCAACAAGGTTTTGTTGATCTTGAAGCCCATATCGACGCAGCATTGGCCGATGATGCCGTCAAAGGCATCGTACTGACATCCGGCAAGGACAGCTTTGCCGGCGGTATGGATCTGAACATTATCTCCAGGATGAAACAGCTTGCCGGTGATACCCCGGCACAAGGTCTGTTCGACGGGATCATGGGCATTCATGCGTTGCTGCGCAAGATCGAGCGCGCGGGCATGGACCCCAAGACGCACAAGGGTGGCAAGCCGATTGCTGCGGCCCTGCCCGGCACCGCACTCGGGATCGGGCTTGAGGTGCCGCTTGCATGTCACCGGATTTTTGCCGCCCCCAACCCGAAGGCAAAGATCGGCCTGCCGGAAATTATGGTCGGCATCTTTCCCGGTGCGGGCGGCACAACGCGGCTGGTGCGCAAACTGGGGGCGATGGGTGCCTCTCCGTTTTTGCTCGAGGGCAAGCTTTCGGACCCCGCGCGCGCCAAAGCCGCAGGGATCATCGACGAGATCGCCGACGACCCGCTCATGGCGGCAAAGGCATGGGTTCTGTCGGCCAACGACGCCGATATCCTCAAGCCTTGGGACGCACGCGGCTATAAAATGCCCGGCGGCGCGCCCTATCATCCTGCTGGTTTCATGACGTTTGTCGGTGCATCGGCGATGGTCAACGGCAAGACCCAAGGGGTCTATCCTGCGGCTAAGGCCTTGCTGTCGGCGGTCTATGAAGGGGCGCTGGTGCCCTTTGATACCGCTCTCAAGATCGAGGCACGGTGGTTTACCAACGTGCTGATGAACCCGTCTTCCTCGGCGATGATCCGGTCGTTGTTCATCAACAAGGAAGCGTTGGAAAAAGGCGCGGTGCGCCCCGACGGTATCAGCGACCAACGCGTGACAAAGGTCGGCGTACTGGGCGCGGGCATGATGGGCGCGGGCATCACGCTTGTCTCGGCGCAGGCCGGCATCGAGGTCGTACTGGTAGACCAAAGTCAGGAGGCTGCAGACCGCGGCAAGGCCTATAGCGCGACCTTCATGGACAAGGGCATCGCCCGCGGCAAGGCCACTCCAGACAAGAAGCACGCCCTGCTGGAGCGGATTACCGCAACCACCGATTACGCCGCCCTGAAGGGATGTGATTTGATCGTCGAAGCGGTGTTCGAGGACCCCAAAATCAAGGCGGAGGTCACAAAAGCCGTCGAGGCGGTGGTCGGTGATGACTGCATTTTCGCCACCAACACCTCTACGTTGCCGATTTCCGAACTGGCAAAGGCAAGCGCGCGGCCCGAAAACTACGTCGGGATCCACTTCTTTTCGCCGGTCGAAAAGATGCTCTTGGTCGAGATCATCAAAGGCGCCCGAACCGGTGACCGCGCAGTGGCAAAGGCGCTCGATTATGTGCGCCAGATCCGCAAGACGCCGATCGTGGTCAATGATGCGCGGTTCTTTTATGCGAACCGCTGCATCATTCCCTATATCAACGAAGGCATCCGCATGGTTGCCGAAGGGGTCGAACCGGCGTTGATCGAAAATGCCGCCCGATTGGTGGGCATGCCTTTGGGTCCGCTGCAACTTGTTGATGAAACCTCGATTGATCTGGGTGTGAAAATCGCCAAAGCAACCCGCGCTGCGATGGGGGACACCTATCCTGACGGAGCGGTTGACGACGTGTTGTTCTGGCTGGCAGACGAGGGACGGCTTGGGCGGAAATCAAAGTCGGGTTTCTATTCTTACGATGAGAAAGGCAAACGCGGGCTTTTGTGGGACGGATTGGGCACACGATATCCGGCGGCGGCCACGCAACCCGACCTTGCCGAAGTGCAGCACCGGCTTCTTTTTGCACAAGTGCTCGAGGCCGTTCGGGCTTTAGAGGACGGCGTGTTGATGGACATCCGCGAGGGGGACGTGGGCGCAATCCTTGGCTGGGGCTTTGCGCCGTGGTCTGGCGGCCCGTTCAGCTGGCTCGACATTATGGGCGCAAACCGTGCGCTTGCACTAACCGAAGGGTTGACCGAACGGCACGGCGTGCGGTTCACACCGCCTGCACTGCTCAAGGAAATTGCCGCAAGTGGTGACACGTTTTATGGCCGCTTCTCGGAACCGGAAGAACACGCTGCCTGAACCGGTTCATGGCTGAAGGACACGCGGCGCTCCCGGCACACGGGGGCGCCATTTTTACTTGTTCGCCAACACGGTGCATCAGGGCTTTCCAAAATATATTTTTGCAGTGAATACTGCGGCTCGAACGTATGAAACCAAAGGGGGAGACCTGCGATGGGCTGGCTGGCAGATGAAACCGGACTTGAGAAACGCGCAGCCAATTATGTGCCCCTCTCCCCTTTGTCACATCTTAAACGGGCCGCGATGGTGTTTCCCGATCGCGAGGCGATTGTTTTTGGCTCCATCAGGCGGACCTACAGGCATTATCACGACCGGTGCTCGCAACTTGCCTCGGCGCTTGTGGCCCGCGGAATTGCACCGGGGGATGTCATAGCCACGATCCTTCCGAATGTACCCGCCCAATGCGAGGCGCATTTCGGCGTTCCTGCCTGTGGGGCGGTGCTCAACACAATCAACACCCGGCTGGATACCGCAACGGTCGCGTATATTTTCGACCATGGCGGCGCAAAGATCGTTTTGTGCGACACTCAATTTTTGCCGCTGGCAAAAGAGGCCTGTGCCGCAATGGAAAGCACGCCCCCCGAAATCATCGAAGTGAACGATCAACAGGCAGGGTTTCCCGCCACGGGGCATTACCTTGACTACGAGGCGTTTCTAGCCACCGGCGATACAGGTTTCGCGTGGATCATGCCCCAAGATGAATGGGAGAGCCTTGCGCTGAACTATACCTCCGGCACGACGGGGCGGCC
>JBLIFE010000221.1:0-4688 GCA_047633515.1 Paracoccaceae bacterium
AGATTTTGTATTCAAATTACAGTGGTTTATGGAGTTGTCTCTCAGCGCCTAATGAATAAATGTTTCAAAAGTACTGTCATTTTTTCAATAATGTTGCCCTGAATGTTGCAATTTGGATCGGGGGGGGGCTCCCGCCATATTGGCACACGCGCTTGCGTGACCAAAATGTTGAACATGGCGCAACCCCGTTAGGGTCGCGCCATGCTCGCCTGATTGACGATAAATCTGGGTGTCTAATGGCGGAGGCTACGTGCTCTGCGGGCCCATATTTACATAATCAGGGCGCGCAGAGGGCTGCACCTTATGTCTTGGAGGCAATATCCGGGGGGCAGGCTGCTGTGCGCAGTTCTGCCACAATCTCGTCCATGCTTGTCACGCTGGTTTGCTTTTGCCCCAAGCGACGGACTGTAACATTACGCTCTTCGACCTCGCGTTGGCCGATAGCCAGAAGCACGGGGACTTTTGCAACCGAATGTTCACGGACCTTGTAGTTGATCTTTTCATTGCGGGTGTCGGCCTCGGCACGTACGCCCGCGGCTTTCAGGGTTGCGACGACCTCGTTCACATAATCATCAGCGTCGGACACGATCGAGGCCACAACAACCTGTCGCGGTGCCAGCCAAAAGGGCAGTTTGCCGGCGTGCTCTTCGATCAGGATACCGATGAAACGCTCGAAAGAGCCAAGGCAGGCACGGTGCAGCATGTAGGGGCGGTGCTTTGTTCCGTCTTGTCCAATGTAACTCGCCCCAAGGCGTTCGGGCAGGTTGGGGTCGACCTGAAAGGTGCCGCATTGCCACTCGCGCCCGATTGCGTCAGTAAGTTTGAAATCCAGCTTTGGCCCGTAAAATGCTCCTTCGCCCGGATCGAGGGTATATGCATTGCCGGTTGCCTTGATCGCGTTTTCAAGCGCGTTTTCCACGTGGTCCCAGCTTGCTTCGGATCCGACACGTTTTTCGGGGCGGGTCGCGAACATGATCTCGAACTTCTCGAAACCGAGGTCCTTGTAGACCGAGGCGAGAAAGTCGATGAAGCGGGCACATTCGGCTTCGATCTGGTCTTCGGTACAGAAAATATGCGCGTCATCTTGCGTAAATCCACGTACCCGCATGATCCCATGCAGCGCGCCTGAAGGTTCATAGCGGGAGCATGACCCGAATTCGGCCAGCCGCAACGGCAGGTCGCGATAGGATTTGAGCCCCTGATTATAGACCTGTACGTGGCACGGGCAGTTCATTGGCTTGAGCGCGTTGATCGACTTTTCGCGCGCGTGTTCCTCGTCGACCTCGACGATGAACATGTGTTCTTGATACTTGTCCCAGTGACCGGAGGCTTCCCAAAGCTTGCGGTCAACAACCTGTGGGGTGTTGATCTCGACATAGCCCCCGTCGCGTTGACGGCGGCGCATGTAGTCTTGCAAGGTCGTGTAGATTGTCCAACCGCCCGGATGCCAGAAGACTTGTCCCGGGGCTTCCTCTTGCATGTGAAACAGGTTCATCTCGCGGCCCAACTTGCGGTGGTCACGTTTGGCGGCTTCTTCGAGCATGTGAAGATGCGCCTTCAGCCCGTCCTTGTTCTGGAAGGCGACGCCGTAAATCCGCTGCAACATGGGGCGGTTGCTATCGCCGCGCCAATATGCCCCTGCGACGCTCATCAGTTTGAAGGCATCGGCGGGCACCTGTCCGGTGTGTTGCAGATGCGGGCCACGGCACAGGTCCTGCCAATCGCCGTGCCAGTACATCCGCAGATCCTCGTTGCCGGGGATGCTGTCGATCAGCTCGACCTTATAGGGCTCGCCCCGATCCGTGTAGTACTTGATCGCGACGTCGCGTGGCCAGACCTCGGTCCGGACCGGTTCGCGCAGGTTGATGATCTCTTTCATCTTCTTTTCGATCGCGTCAAGATCTTCGGGGGTAAACGGCTCGGCGCGGTCGAAATCGTAGTACCAGCCATTGGCGATCACGGGGCCGATCGTGACCTTCACATCCGGCCACAGTGCCTGTACCGAGCGTGCCATGATATGCGCCAGATCGTGACGGATCAGCTCTAGCGCGGGGGCGGTGTCTTTGAGGGTGTTGATGGCGATGGCAGCGTCGGTGGTGATCGGCCATTGCAGGTCGAAATGTGCTCCGTCGATCTGGGCAGAAATCGCTTTTTTGGCGAGTGAGCCCGAGATATCAGCCGCAACTTGTGCCGCAGTTACACCAGCGTCATAGACGCGCGCATTGCCGTCGGGAAGGGTAAGGGTGATCTGGGCCATGGGGCCACCTCGTCGGTTTGGCGCCCACTGAACGCCCGGTTGCGGGATATGTTGAAGGGCTAAATGCCTTCGGGCGCGGGGCAAGTCAACCCGCGCAGGAGAGTAAACCGGCCCCCCGACCGGCCTGCCAAAGCGTGGGCCTTCCGGAGGGGGCGATGGATCAATGTTTTAGTGTATCAGGCAATTTCGGCCAGCCGGGCAAGCGCCTCGCGCAGTTTCACGGCCTCTTGGGTGCCTTGCTCGAGGCGCGCGGTGGTTTCTTCAACCACCTCTTCCGGGGCGCTGGCGACGAACTTTGGGTTCTTTAACCGGCCCTTGAGGCCACCCAGTTCCTTTTCCAGCTTGCCCAACACTTTTTCAAGGCGCTCTTTCTCGGCACTGATGTCGATGATATCGGCCAGCGGCAGGCCAAAGGTCGCCCCTTCGGCGGGCACGGCCGCGCAGCCCTTGGGCATATCGGGCGTCCGCGACAGGGCTTCGATCCGCGCAAGGCGCAGGATCATCGCCTCGTTGTTGCTCCAGGCCTGAACGGCCTTTTTGTCCATTTCGGTGGCTACCATCGGAATGTGCGCACCGGCAGGCACGTGCATCTGCATCCGCGCCGATCGCACGGAATCTATTAACGCGATCACCCAGTTCATTTCCGCATCTGCCGCACCATCCAGCAAGTCGTCGACACCGTAAGTGGGCCAGTCGGCGTGGATCAACGGCTTGTCAGCCTCTGCCAATGTCTCCCAAAGCTCTTCGGTGATAAAGGGCATGATCGGATGCAACAGGATCATGCACTGCTCCAGCACCCAACGCATTGTCTGTTGGGTTTCCAGCTTGGCAGCCGCATCGTCGCCCTGAAGAACCGGTTTCGAGAATTCGACATACCAGTCACAGACCTTGCCCCAGACAAAGGCATAAAGCGTGTTGGCGGCATCGTTGAAGCGGTAATTCTCAAGGGCGGTATCGACAGATTCGCGGGTGCGGGCGACCTCTCCGATGATCCATTTGTTGACCGTCTGTTGCGGTGGGGTGCTGGCAATGGCCGCCACATCAAGCCGCGGGGCGTCAAACACCTCGTACATTTCGGCAAAGCGGCAGGCATTCCACAGCTTGGTGCCAAAGTTGCGATACCCTGCGATTCGCGCGGTCGACAGTTTCAGGTCACGGCCCATCGCGGCCATCGCCGTCAGCGTAAAGCGCACGGCATCCGCGCCGTATTCGTCGATCATATCGAGCGGATCAATCACGTTGCCCAGCGATTTGGACATCTTCTTGCCCTTTTCGTCACGCACCAGCGCGTGCACGTAAACCGTATCGAACGGTTTTTGGTCGACGACCGCATATTGCATCATCATCATTCGGGCGACCCAGAAAAAGATGATGTCAAAGCCGGTAATCAACACATTCGTGGGAAAGTATTTCTCTAGTTCGGGCGTTTTTTCGGGCCAGCCCAGTGTGCCGATAGGCCAAAGCCCTGACGAGAACCAAGTATCAAGCACGTCCTGATCACGCCAGACGGGATAGACCAGATGGGTCGGGTCTTCGGTTGTGCCGTAATCTGCAAGGCTTTTTGCCAGCAGTTCCATTGCGGCCTTCTTGTCGGCCACCTCGATGACCCGCGCAGAATTGAGCGGCAGAGGCAGAGAGGCCAGATCGCTGTGAAAGGCGTCGGTGACGCCTTCGAAACTGGCGGCGCAATGGAAGTGGTCGCCCGGATGCACGATCTGGCCGTCCAGCAACAGATCGCCCAGATCAAGTTCGTCAAGTTCCCCTGAAGGCCCCAGAGCATCGTTAGAAAACAGGTTCAGACCGTACCAGACCGGAATCTGGTGACCCCACCAAAGCTGGCGCGAAATGCACCACGGTTCGATATTTTCGAGCCAGTGGAAATAGACCTTTGCGTCTTGCTCGGGCAAAATTCTGGTCTCGCCGCTGCGCACGGCGTCAATTGCCGGTTGCACGATCTTTGCTGTATCGACGAACCACTGGTCGGTCAGATAGGGCTCGATCACGACCCTTGAGCGGTCGCCGAAGGGCTGCATGATCTTTTTGTTCTCGACCAACGGCACCAGTGTCGTGGTCTCGGTGCCATCCTCGTCGGTGATGGTATGGGGGACTGTCACAGCAAGGCCAAGCGCGGAGATGTCGGCCACCACGGCAGAGCGCGCACCGAAACGGTCCATTCCGCGATACTTTTCTGGCACAAGGTTGTCGTCGGCCGCATCGGCACGCATTGCGCCCCGTGTGTCCATCAGCGGATAAAGCGGGATGCCGTTGCGCATTGCCACGCCGTAGTCGTTGAAATCATGCGCGCCGGTAATTTTCACAGCCCCCGAGCCGAACAACGGATCGGGATATTCATCGGAAATGATCGGGATCAGCCGGTCACACAGCGGCAGATGCACCATTTTACCGATGATCGAGGCATAGCGTGCGTC
Organism: Paracoccaceae bacterium; assembly: GCA_047633515.1. Lineage (GTDB taxonomy): Bacteria > Pseudomonadota > Alphaproteobacteria > Rhodobacterales > Rhodobacteraceae > JBLHUT01. The sequence goes on from JBLIFE010000221.1 coordinate 4,687, forward strand.
GG